>JAFUKV010000197.1 GCA_017467745.1 Bacteroidaceae bacterium
AATTAGACGGAGCTCCGTTTAAAGCATTTGCCGCCGTACGCGACCAATGGGCAAAAGAAACATGCTACATGTATCCCGGACCTATCCAATACTTCGGTCCTACGGAAGTGTGCGACCAAACAACCGTAACGCTTAAATTAGAACAAAACGGAAAATAATCCGAATAAAAATTCACAAAATAGAAATCCGCAGGCAGGAAAACTGTCGGCGGATTTTTCATCTAACACACCAATCAACCCCTTTTTTCCGTCATTTATTCAACCATGACATCACATCGCAATCAGTCCGTCAAAAAGAAAAAGCCCCTTTCACAAAGAAAAGCGAAAGCAATTCCCAAAAAGGGGAAAAAGAGAACTAAACCGCTCATCATCTTGATGGTAATCATTTTCATCACAGGAAGTTACCTTTACCTATGCCAACAAAGCTCAATCTCTTACAAAAATTTCGATTACTATAAGAAACTCCCCGACGGCTACACCATACACGGACTTGATATCTCCCACTATCAAGGCGAAATCAACTGGGAATCCTTAATCCAAATCCCAGAAAACTTGCCTCCTATCCGTTTCATATTTATCGACGCCACCGAAGGAGGAGATCTGCTCGATACCCGATTCCATGCCAATTTCACCCAAGCCAAACAAAAGGGCTTTACCTGCGGAGCTTACCACTTCTATAACCCCAAAACATCACCCGATCGTCAAGCCTCTTTCTTCATTAAGCAAGTAGTACTCTCTTGCGGCGACCTGCCTCCTGTACTTGACATTGAAAAAAGAGGCGACAAACCCCTATCTATATTCCAGGACGAATTACTTACTTGGCTAAAAAAAATAGAAACGCACTATAAGACAAAACCTATCATCTACACCTCTTACAGCTTTAAAAACAACTATCTGAACGATTCCGTTTTCAATACCTATCCATTTTGGATTGCCCATTACTACGTTGAAAAAGTAGAATACAAAAACAAATGGCATTTCTGGCAACACACTGATAATGCCAGTGTACCGGGAGTACAAGGCAAAGTCGATTTAAATGTATTCAACGGTACGGAAAATGACTTTCAAGATCTCATAATCAAAAAAACAGCATCTATATATTAACCAAAATATAAAAACAAAAAGACAAACAACTATTAAATAATAAAATTTTGCTATCTCTACTTTGCAAAATAAGCATTATTCTATATATTTGCTTCCCAAATTTAGAATAAAGCTGTGGAGTCTTTTTTCAGGACACATAAATATCTGGTTGAACACACCAATTCTCCGGTAAAGCGGGAGTTGATGCAAGAAATAGATTGGAACAAACGGCTAATCGGAATAAAAGGAACACGAGGAGTCGGAAAAACTACATTTTTGCTCCAATACGCCAAAGAAAACTTCGGTACAGATCGTTCTTGTCTCTATATCAATCTGAACAATCTATACTTTACAGAATGTACATTACACGAATTTGCCGAAAAGTTTTACATGCAAGGAGGAAAAACATTGTTGGTCGATCAGGTTTTCAAATATCCGAATTGGTCTGACGAACTTAAACTGTGTTACGATAAACTACCGAACTTAAAAATCGTATTCACAGGCTCGTCCGTCATGCGTCTGAAAGAAGAAAATCCGGTACTTTCGGGCATAGTAGACTCATACAATTTACGAGGATTTTCTTTTCGGGAATTCTTAAACCTGATGGCTGGAACAGCCTTTCCTTCCGTAAAACTGCCTGATATACTTAATCATCATACCTCCATAGCAAAAGAAATATGTCGAAAAATAAACCCTTTCGACTATTTCAAAGAGTACCTGCATCACGGTTTTTATCCGTTCTTTTTAGAAAAGAGAAACTTCTCGGAAAATCTGATAAAAACCATGAATATGATGCTCGAAGTAGACATTTTATTCTTGAAACAAATAGAACTAACCTACTTGCCCAAAGTACGCAAATTACTTTACCTATTGGCATTAAACGCACCAAGCGCTCCAAATGTCAGTCAACTAAGTCAAGAAATATGCACCTCGCGGGCAACAGTAGTCAATTACATAAAATATTTAAAAGACGCGCGTCTCATCAATATGCTCTATCCGGTAGGCGATTCATTTCCTAAAAAACCGGCCAAAGTATATATGCACAATACCAACCTAATGTATCCTGTCAGTTTGGGTAACATAGATGAACAAGCCGTCAGAGAAACATTCTTTTACAATACGCTACATAAAGACAATCGTTTAAATAAAGGCGGCAAAAACGTTACATTTACAGTAAACGAGACATTGAATTTTAAAATAGAAAGAGATAAAGTGAAAAAACGTCTCTATCCCGATATATTTTATGCAATAGATCATCTGAAAGAAGGTTCTGAAAATCAAATCCCGCTTTGGTTATTCGGTTTTTTATACTAAATACAAACTTATATATAATTAAAACAAATAAATTCAAGATGAAATTAAGGCTATTCGATATATATTTGTATTTTTGTAAAAGCGCGAAAAGAAAACAAATTCAATGATTTGTTTATCTGTCTATTTCCCAGTATTAACAATTAAACGAATTGCGTTATGAAAATCGAAGATTTAGAAAAACTAAGTGAAATGAGAAATTCCGGAGCCATCAGTGAAGAAGAGTATCAACAAATAAAAACGAATTTGCTGGAAAGTTCGGCAACATCAGGTAACGACGAACTGCCTTTGGGACTGAGTGCAAGCAACTATTGCGCCATTATGAATTTCATCCAATTGTTTTTCGGAGCAGGATGGGTTATATCCATCATCATGTGGGTTATCGGCAAAGACAAATCAGCAATGGTTATGCAACAAGGCAATTACATAATGAACTGGCTGATAAGCGGCGTCATATACGGCTTGGTAGCAGCCCCGCTTATTATATTTACATTGGGAATAGGAGTATTTTTCTATATTGCATTGGCAATTTGCTCATTGTTATTCCCCATTATAGGAGGATTAAAATCACTGGGCGGAACAGCGTGGAAATACCCGCTATCCATAGCGTTTCTCAAATAAAACAGTAAATACACGCAAATTATATATTATTCTAAAATATAGAACAAGAAATGACAAAACAAAAAAAATTCTTAACTTGCGATGGGAACCAAGCCGCTGCGCATATCTCATATATGTTCTCGGAAGTAGCAGCTATCTATCCCATCACCCCGTCGTCTACAATGGCAGAATATGTAGACGAATGGGCAGCAGCAGGCCGTAAAAATATTTTCGGCGAAACTGTGATGGTACAAGAAATGCAATCGGAAGCCGGTGCAGCCGGCGCAGTACACGGATCATTGCAAGCTGGCGCGTTGACTACTACATATACCGCTTCGCAAGGATTGTTGCTGATGATACCTAACATGAACAAAATAGCAGGTGAATTACTTCCCTGTGTATTCCATGTTTCAGCCCGTACTATCGCATCACACTCACTTTGTATTTTCGGCGACCATCAAGACGTAATGTCTTGCCGTCAAACAGGATTCGCTATGTTAGCCGAAGGTTCTGTACAAGAAGTAATGGATTTAGCGGGTGTAGCGCATCTCTCTACTATTAAATCGCGTGTACCGTTCGTCAACTTCTTCGACGGATTCCGTACTTCTCACGAAATTCAAAAAATCGAAATGCTTGAAAACGAAGACTTGGCACACCTTGTCGACCAAAAAGCATTACAAGAATTCCGCGACCGCGCATTAAATCCGGAAAAACCGATTGCTCGCGGTATGGCAGAAAACCCCGATACATTCTTCCAACACAGAGAAGCTTGTAATCCCTATTACGATGCAGTACCCGCAGTGGTAGAAGAATACATGAACGAGATTTCCAAAATCACAGGTCGTAAATACGGTTTGTTCGATTACTATGGAGCAGAAGATGCCGACCGTGTAATCATCGCTATGGGTTCCGTTACGGAAGCTATCCGCGAAACCATCGACTATTTGAATGCCAAAGGCGAAAAAGTAGGTTTGGTTGCCGTACACTTGTATCGTCCGTTCTCAGCAAAACATTTCCTTGCAGCTGTTCCTAAAACGGCAAAACGTATCGCTGTACTCGACCGCACCAAAGAACCGGGAGCAAACGGAGAACCGTTATATCTTGACGTAAAAGATTGTTTCTACGGACAAGAAAATGCCCCGCTTATCATTGGCGGCCGTTACGGATTAGGTTCAAAAGACACTACCCCCGCACAAATTCTCGCCGTATATGAAAATCTGGCTATGAACACGCCGAAAGATCATTTCACTATCGGTATCGTAGACGATGTTACATTCACCTCTCTGCCTCAAAAAGAAGAAATCGCTTTGGGCGGTGAAGGCATGTTCGAAGCTAAATTCTACGGATTAGGAGCAGACGGTACGGTAGGAGCAAATAAAAACTCCGTAAAAATTATCGGTGATAATACGAATAAACACTGTCAGGCATATTTCTCTTACGACTCTAAAAAATCGGGAGGTTTCACCTGCTCACACTTACGTTTCGGCGATACGCCTATCCGCTCTACCTATTTGGTAAATACACCGAATTTCGTAGCTTGCCACGTACAGGCATACCTGCGTATGTACGATGTTACACGCGGTTTGCGAGAAAACGGAACATTCTTGTTGAATACTATCTGGAACGAAGAAGAGTTGGCAAAACACCTGCCTAACAAAGTAAAACGCTACTTCGCTCAAAAAAATATCTCCGTATATTACATCAACGCTACCCAAATAGCACAAGAAATCGGGTTGGGCAACCGCACCAATACCATTTTACAATCGGCATTCTTCCGCATTACCGAAGTAATACCAGTTGATTTGGCCATTGAACAGATGAAAAAATTCATCGTAAAATCTTACGGTAAAAAAGGTGAAGACGTTGTTAACAAAAACTATGCGGCAGTAGATCGCGGAGGCGAATACAAACAATTAACCGTAGACCCGGCTTGGGCGAACCTTCCGGACGATGAATCTACGGCAACACAAGCTCCCGAATTCATCGAAAAAGTGGTACGTGTAATCAATGCACAAGACGGAGACCTTCTCCCTGTCTCTACATTCGCCGACATTGCCGACGGATCTTGGGAACAAGGAACCGCCAAATACGAAAAACGCGGTGTAGCAGCATTCGTTCCGGTTTGGGAATCTGCTAACTGTATTCAATGTAACAAATGTGCATATGTTTGTCCTCACGCTTGTATCCGTCCGTTCGTTCTCGACGAAGAAGAACAAAAAGGAGCAAACTTCACATCTATCAAAGCTGTCGGCAAACAATTCGCCGGTATGACATTCCGTATGCAAGTAGACGTTCTCGACTGCTTGGGCTGCGGTAACTGTGTCGATGTATGTCCGGGCAACAAACAAGGCAAAGCTCTTTCAATGGTTCCGTTAGAAGGTCAATTGCCGGAACAAGCCAACTGGGATTACTGCATCGAAAACGTAAAATCAAAACAACATTTGGTAGACGTTAAAGCCAATGTTAAAAATTCTCAGTTCGCAACTCCGTTGTTTGAATTCTCCGGCGCATGTTCCGGTTGCGGTGAAACTCCGTATGTAAAATTGATTTCTCAACTCTTCGGAGATCGTGAAATGGTATCCAATGCTACCGGATGTTCATCTATCTACTCCGGTTCAGTACCTTCTACTCCGTACACAACCAACGAAAAAGGACATGGTGTTGCATGGGCAAACTCTCTGTTTGAAGACTTTGCCGAATTCGGTCTCGGTATGACTTTGGCCGTCGATAAAATGCGTATGCGCATTGAAAAATTGATGAATCAGGCTATCGAAAGCGAAACATGTCCCGAAGAAACAAAAGCCTTGTTCAAAGAATGGATTGCCGATAAAGACAATACAGAACGCTCTATCGAACTTGAAGCAAAAATCACTCCTATCGTAAACGCTGCTGCCGACAAATGCGAAATCTGCAAAGAAATCGCTTCATTAAGCAAATTCTTGATTAAGAAATCTCAATGGATTATCGGTGGAGACGGCGCTTCTTACGATATCGGGTTCGGCGGATTAGACCACGTATTAGCGTCAGGTAAAAATGTAAATATTCTTGTTCTCGATACCGAAGTTTACTCAAATACAGGTGGACAGGCATCAAAAGCTACTCCTATCGGAGCTATCGCCAAATTCGCCGCTGCCGGTAAACGTGTACGTAAAAAAGATCTCGGCTTGATTGCCTCTACTTACGGTTACGTATACGCTGCTCAAATTGCAATGGGTGCAGACCAAGCACAAACGCTGAAAGCTATCCGCGAAGCAGAAGCCTACGACGGACCGTCTATCATTATCGCTTACGCACCCTGTATTAACCACGGGCTGAAAAAAGGTATGGGTAAAGCCCAAGCCGAAGAAGCCGCAGCAGTTGAATGCGGATACTGGCACTTGTGGAGATACAATCCCGAATTGGAAAAAGAAGGCAAGAACCCGTTTACGCTCGACTCAAAAGAGCCGCAATGGGATAAATTCAAAGACTTCTTGAAAGGCGAAGTTCGCTACGCATCGGTTATGAAACAATATCCGGCCGAAGCCGAAGAATTGTTCCAAGCTGCCCAAGACAACGCTTTGTGGAGATATAACAACTACAAACGTTTAGCTAAACAACAATGGGGCGTTGACGCTGAATAATTCGATAAGCTAAAAATAAAAAAGGGTTGCCTTACTTTCATAGTTCGGCAACCTTTTTTTATTTTCCTGCTGTCCAATAACTGCCATATTCCGAAAACTAATTAAAGGCTAAACCGTTATTCCCTATATAAAGTTTTTTAATCCTTTCCCAAAAATCAAGACTATTTGGAAAAGAAAAATTCAACGACACATAAATAAGCGACATAAAGAGAACAATTCTGGTTTCTATCGCATATTTAATTCAGAAAAACAGCAAATTTATTATTCAACTAATTATTTATAAACCTATGTACAAAAAATTTCTACTTGTATGTATGTCGATACTAACAGGAATAAGTTTTATACAGGCACAAAGTATCCACTCGCCCAACGGAAATCTGGCATTGCAATTCGATGTAAAAGAAGGTATTCCCTATTATTCTTTATCTTATAAAGGGAAACCAGTAATATACGACAGCCCTATGGGTTTCGAATTAAAAAACGCTCCGAATCTAATGGACAGTTTCTCTATCGCATCTTCTAAAATATCAGATTTCGACGAAACATGGAAACCCATTTGGGGAGAAGTAAAAGAGATACGTAATCAATACAACCAACTGTATGTAAGTCTCCGGCAAGGCGCACAACAACGCATTGTCAACATCTGTTTCCGCCTCTTCAATGACGGGCTCGGCTTTCGTTACGAATTTCCTGCACAGCCGGATTTATCATACTTCACCATAAAAGAAGAGAAAACCGGCATAAATCTGGGGAAAGATTATAAAGCATTTTGGATTCCGGGCGATTACGACACCAACGAATACAATTATAATACCTCTAATATCTCTCAAATCAGAGAGTTAATGGCTGATGCTATTGAAGAAATTCCGGCACAAACCCCAATTAAAGAACTTGCCATACAGACTCCGTTGATGCTAAAAAGCCCTGACGGTCTCTACGTCAATATTCACGAAGCGGCATTAGTTAATTACCCCGCTATGAACTTAGAATTAGACGATAAAAAATTTAACTTTACAACCCACCTTGTCCCGAACCCGTTAGGAGATAAAGGCTCTATGCAAACCGAAGCGGTAACTCCTTGGCGTACGATACTGGTCAGCGACAACGCCGCTGATATTCTGGCATCCAAAACCATACTCAACCTGAACGAACCTTCTAAAATTGCCGATACCGATTGGATAAAACCCACCAAATATGTCGGCGTCTGGTGGGAAATGTTCGTCCCCAACGGCGGTTCATGGGCTTATGCCGACAGTACGAACATAAAAATAGACCAAACCGATTACAGCAAACTGATACCAAACGGGAAACACGCCGCCAACATCGAGAACGTAAAAAAATACATCGACTTTGCGGCTAAACATGGCTTTGACGCCGTGCTGGTAGAAGGTTGGAACATCGGTTGGGAAGACTGGTTCGGGTTAATGAAAGAAAACGTATTCGACTTCGTTACCCCTTACCCTGACTTCGATGTAAAAGGTTTGCAAAAATATGCAGCCGACAAAGGCGTCAAACTAATCATGCACCACGAAACATCCGCCTCTATGCCCAATTACGAACGCCGTATGGATA
Source organism: Bacteroidaceae bacterium (assembly GCA_017467745.1). Lineage (GTDB taxonomy): Bacteria > Bacteroidota > Bacteroidia > Bacteroidales > CHK158-818 > Gallibacteroides. Next base: position 8,186 of record JAFUKV010000197.1, read on the forward strand.
CCGCTTATCAATTTATGAAAGACAACGGTTACGATGCCGTAAAGTCGGGATACGTAGGGTCTATCATCCCCTATGGCGAACACCATTACGGGCAAACGATGGTAAACCATTATCTGCGTGCCATACAAAAAGGTGCGGATTATAAAATCATGATCAACGCGCACGAACCTGTACGCCCTACCGGACTGCACCGTACTTATCCGAATTATCTGGCGGCAGAATCGGCTCGCGGCACAGAATACGAGGCTCTTGGATATGTCAAACCCGACCATCAAACCATTCTGCCGTTTACCCGGTTGATGGGAGGCCCTATGGATTATACTCCGGGAATCTTTCAGACCGATTTAAGTTATTACGACAAAAACAACTCCAACAGAATCAACACGACATTAGCCAAACAATTAGCATTATACGTTACCATGTACAGTCCGCTACAAATGGCAGCCGACTTACCGGAAAATTACGAACGCTTTCCCGACGCATTCCAATTTATTAAAGATGTTCCCGTAGATTGGGACGATACCCGTATTTTAGAAGCGGAACCGGGAGATTACATTACCATA
>JAFUKV010000198.1 GCA_017467745.1 Bacteroidaceae bacterium
GCAATCAATTCCTCCGGTAAATCAAAGAAATAATCCGATGTACGCAGTCCAAGCAGGGAATCGTCGTTATTTTATAAAGTCTTCATAATAAAGAGACGATTTATCCGATTCATCTAATTTTACAGACCTATCAAACACAATAATATGTTCAAGCGTTGGACAATTTTTTTTCGAACGAAAAGCATTATCATACTGAAATTGTTCTCCTACGAAAAGAAACCTGATTTCCGCTTCATTGATAATATATTCTATCTGAGATTCCGAACTGGTCGCATACAACGGAATAACTACGGCTCGATTTGCGTACGCTGCAAAATCGACAATAATACCTTCCGGTTTATTCTGTGTATAGGTAGCGATATTTTCCTGAACTTTTACACCGATAGAAGCCATTGATTTGGCTACGGTTTTTACTTGTTTTGAGAAAGAGTTCCATGTAGTGGAAATCCATTCTCCGGTACTTTTGTCTTTATGGCGGAAAGCTATTTCCTTTCCGTATTTTTCTGCCTGACGGTGTACCAATTGAGAAAAGTGATGTATTGTCATGTTTATAAAAATAAAACAAAGGCAAAGGTAATGATTAAAATGAGACAGAACACCTTTTTAATAAGATTTAAGCCGTAAAACAAGCTGTCGGCCACGTTTTTTGCCAGATTCCTATTGTTTTTTCAATAATATTCACTTATTGCTTAATATAAACTGGATGCTATTTTCACTATCTTTGTGTATAAATTATACCGATATGGATGCAGATGAATCTTTTTACAGCGCAATAGAGTTATTAAAACGAATGATTTCCATACCATCATTCAGCAGAGATGAAAATGATGTCGCAACCGAAATAGAACGATACGCGCAAAACGTTTTAAATTTATTTCCTCGCCGATACGGCAATAATCTTTGTTTTCAAACTCCATATAGCGACAAAAAACCAACCGTTTTACTAAACTCACACATCGACACCGTAAAACCTGTTTCGGGTTGGCAACACGATCCGTTCATCCCGTTATTAGAGAATGAGAAATTATTCGGTTTAGGCAGTAATGACGCCGGAGCCAGCGTGGTTTCCTTACTGCATACATTCATCTTACTAACACAAAAAGAACAGCCCTACAACCTGATATTTGCAGCTTCGGCCGAAGAAGAAGTTTCGGGGAAAAACGGAATAGAAAGCCTTTTGCCTAATTTACCGCCTATCGACTTCGCCATTGTGGGCGAACCTACCGGTATGCAACCGGCTACTGCCGAAAAAGGCCTGTTGGTAATAGACGGAACGGTACGGGGAAAAGCAGGACATGCAGCTCGTAATGAAGGCGATAACGCTATCTATAAAGCTCTGCCTGTAATCGAGAAATTAAAAAATTTTCAGTTTCCCTGTACATCCAAACTTTTAGGACCTGTCAAAATAAGCGTTACCCAAATCCAAGCGGGAACGCAGCACAATGTTATTCCCGACCGATGCGATTTTGTTATAGATGTTAGAACTAACGACAGATACAACAACAATGAAACTTTCACCTTATTGCAAGAAGTTGTTCCGGGATGTGAACTGAAAGCCCGTTCATTCCGATTGAACTCATCTCATATAGATGAAAATCATCCCTTTATACAGCGTTGTATCTTTGCCGGTATGCAACCATTCGGGTCGCCTACACTCTCCGACCAAGCATTAATGCCGTTTCCTTCGGCTAAAATAGGTCCGGGAGATTCGGCTCGTTCTCATACAGCCAACGAATTTATCTACCTTTCCGAAATACGCAATGCTATCAGCCTATACACCAAGTTATTAGATGGATTATCTTTTTCAATAAATCATCAACGATTTATATAGCAGCCCAAAACAGTATTATTATGCAAGTAAACTAACAATACAATACAATCCACAGATTCTGATAAATAAAATACTCGGCAAAAGTCTTTTATACTTTTGCCGAGTATTTTTATATTTCACAGATTACCTAATACAGTCTTTCTATTTGTTTTTTGCTAACTAATATTGACAATAATCCGAAGGTTTAATCGCCGATAAATAATAGGTCTTTACACAGTTCCTCTAATAAGCTATCCCATATTAGAACGATATAGGCAACTGCACAAATTGTCTGCTCAGAAAAAACGATACTACTTATCTAACCACAGTTCAGGATTCAATTTAGTAGTCTCTTTCCAGATTTGAAAATTCAAAACCGTACGATCTCCGTCGGAAGCATCGCTTTCTATCTTACCGATAGCTTGCCGTGTAGAGACCTTATCTCCGGTTTTTACATAGACAGAACTCAGATTAGAATACACAGTCAGATAATTACCATGACGAATGATAACGGAATGCGTAGTGTATCCGGGAATGACCACCACTTTTGTTACCGTTCCGGTGAATACGGCACGAGCATCCGTACCGGGTTTAGTCTGGATATCTATACCTTTATTGTCTATCTTAACATATTTCAATTGAGGATGTTGTTGTGGTCCGAAATGCCCTACTATTAAATAACTGCCCGAAAGGGGAAAAGGCAAACGCCCCTTGTTTTTAGCGAAATCGTCCGACAGTTCTTTTTCAACTTTCATCATAGCGTAACCGCCTTTCGATTCAGCTTTTACATCCGCTTTCTTTACTGATTCTTTCGTGTCTTCGGCAATCAACGCTTCAATTTGGCTATTCAACGCATCCGCCTGCTTTTTGCGCTTTTGGAGTTCGGCTTGTATCGTTTTTTCTTCTTTCTTCAATTGCGCTACAATCACTTTCTGGTCATCTTCCTGAGCCTGTAATTTTACCGCTTCACCTCGCCGTTCCGTTATCAAAGCCTCTTTCTCTTCTTTGTTTTTCTGCAACTCGTTCCGCTTCGACTCCAAGTCCTGCTGTCGAGAAACAATTTCTTGCGCCTGTAATTTTCTCCACGCCGAATATTCCCTTAAATAGCGCATCCTACGATATGTCTGGTTCAAACTGGATGCGGAAAGAATAAATATTATCTTATCGTATCCCGAACGATGCGAATAGATACCTCGCATTGCCTTAGCATAATTCTGTCTTTTTTTATCTAAATCTTTTTCAAGTTCAGATATTTCCGAATTAATTTTTTTTTGTTGCCGTTCAATTTGCGTAACCTCTTTATCCAATAACGAAATCGCATCTCGACGAGCACGTATCTGAGCTGAAATCAATTGTAAATCGCTCAAAGAACTTTTCGATTTTTTCTGAGTCTCCGCCAATTGGTTTTGGGCTTCGTTTATCGCTTCAAGGGCTGCTTTTCGTTTCCGTCGCAATTCATTTACAGAATTCTCCTGTGAAAAAAGAGAGAATACCGCCCCCCAAAACAAGCATAATATGACAACGTATTTTATCTTCATTTCAATAGCGATTTTACCAAAGCATCAGCATTAAGCCTTTTATATTTAGAAGAAATTGAAGGAGCTGTTATCTCCATCTGTTCGTTCCATTGCAAATTAGAATAAGTTAATTGAAGTTCAAACAAAGCATCTTGGTCTTCATCATAAAATACTGCATCCGAACGCTTAGGAAACCAACAGCCGTTACTCTGCTCAAACTGCGAATAGTTCCATTTCAACGATAAGGATGAAGGCTGCGGTAATGACATCGCTTCCGTGCACTCTATCAAATTATCGCTATTCAAATAAAAGCCATAGCTTACACGAGGTTCGTCCTTGACTTTCAGCAACAACTGCGAAGAGATATTTTCATAAGAGAATTTCTTATAATCGCCCGGAACAAGTTGTTTCACATCTGAAAGGAACGGCCTGTTTAAAAATAACGATTGCAACATTCCCAAATGAAGCCGTAAGGGCAGTTGTGATAAATATTTATCCGTTTTTTCCGCAATATAACGTCTATTCATCTTATCTATCAATATCATACTATCGGGAGTCATATAAAGTCTGAACGCCTCGAAACCAAGAACTTGAAGAGATAGTTGCAACGCCTCATCGCGAATCATTTTAAACGTACCGCGCGCTCTTACTGATTTTCCCCGTAAAACAATCTTCGCATTTACTTTCGATGAAAATGTATTGAAATCTTGCACATTAGACAATAATGCTTCAAAACGAGCTTTATCTTCCAAAGCAATTTTCTTATCCGTTTTTTCCAACTGTTTAGACGACTTACAAGAATACCCTATCGTAACTATCAGGCACAACAATATGACGGTTATACGTCTCATTTATTTTTCTATATATTGTTTTGTTTCTATTTTTTTCTTCAATATCTCTGACGGCTTTTCATACAATGCCGCTTTTTCCCACATCTTTACGGCTTCTTCTTTTTCGTCCGTCTTAAATAAAGCATCACCCAAATGTTCCAATACTTCCGAATTTTTATCCGCACCGTTATCAACGGCATTCTGCAAATAAACCCGTGCTATCACATACTCCCCTTTTTGAAACAGCACCCACCCGTAAGTATCTAAATAAGTACTGTTTTTCGGGTCCATTTTCACGGCTTTCAGAATCATCTCTTCCGCTTTATCCAAATCTTTTTTTTCGAGAGACAGGAAATAACTGTAATTATTCAATACCGACACATTCATGTCAAAATATTTCAACGCCGTTTGATAAGCCTCATAGGCTTTTCCATTATCGCCCATTTGGTGATAAATATCGCCCAGCTGTCCATACAGTTCAGAAAGCGTCTCCACGTCATCCGATTTAACTTTCCCAATCCCTTCGGTGATAGAAGATATTGCCTTATCAAATAGAGACAACTGTGAATATGCTACCCCCTTGTACAAATATAGCATTGGATTGTCCGGCAAGTATTTCATAGCCCTTTCCGCTATATCTATCGCCGCATGGAAATTACTATCGCTCAAATTTACCGCTACATATTGCAGCCAATAATTCGGCTCGGACGGTTCTAAACCGACAACGATTTCCAATTGCTCGCATGTCTCTTTTTTTCGCTTCTGCACTTGCAAAAAATCTGCGTACAATTTATGAAAATCCACCTCTTGCGGATGTTGCTCCAATACGGCAGTAAATAAGGTATCCATATATTCCACAGGAGCTTTTTCCCGCAGCATCCGGCCTATATAATCTTTCAACAAAGACAATTTTGTATCGACATCTATCTTTTTGTTTACAAGAGCCAAACGAATCTGCTCTTTCGCAGCCGCCTTATCATTTATCTTGTCATAAAACCATGCGAGCGAAGC
>JAFUKV010000199.1 GCA_017467745.1 Bacteroidaceae bacterium
AAAGTGGGCGGAATCTCAGAAGCATCCAATACACCTAAACGTCCGCTTGTTCCTGCCCCCATATAAAATAGCCGTCCTCCTTTTTTCATGCGTTCAACAATACCGGTAACCAACTTTTCAAGTTGAGGGATTGCCTTTTCTACGGCGTAAGGCACTTTTTTATCTTCGTTGTTAATGTTTTCGAGTAATTCGCGCACGGAGCATTCTTCTAAATGATTGTATAAAGAGGGTTGTTCTGTAATTTTTACAAAAGCAATGATGTTTACTGTTTATGTTGGTGAAATGAAATAAGCCCTTCTAAGGGAGACTGCAATATGTAACCGGCTTCTCGTCCGAATTTCTTTGCGGTAGTTTGCCATATATCGGAAAAATAATATGCGATGGAACCTGTTGCGTGAATGGCGGTTATATCGTTCGGATAAAATGATATATTTCGTTCAAAAAAAAGAGAAAACTCAGATTCAACCAGATGTCTAATTTCTGCTTTATCCATGTTTTGATGAATAAACGGAGTTAGTGAAGCTAAAAATCTGTTAGGATAAGGCTGGGAATAAATCTTTTCTAATATATGAGTTGCTGACAAGTGTAAATAGTCTAATAGTTGTTCTTTAACAGTTGCGGGCAAAACGCCTTTTAAGCAATCGGCAACCAGATGTTTTCCCAATGCGGCGCCGCTACCTTCATCGCCTAAAATGAACCCTAATGGAGCAACGTGCTGAATAATATCTTCTCCATTGTAGAGACAAGAGTTAGAGCCTGTTCCTAAAATAACGGCTATGCCGGCTGTATGGCCGCATAGGGCGCGGGCTGCTCCGAGTAAATCGCTGTGTACTTCTATTTGTCGGGTAGGAATATGGGCTTGTAAACTGCGTATGATTCGGTTGTTTATTTCTTGTCCAGTACATCCTGCACCATAGTAATAAATAGCACTGATGCCTTGAATTTCAGAAAAATGGGGTATCAGCTCGTTTTGTATGGTAGAGGAAATATCTGTTTCAGATTGAAAAAACGGATTAATTCCCGAAGTTCGTATTTTCTTGATTTCGTTCTTTTCGGAAAGTAAGCACCAGTCTGTTTTTGTAGAGCCGCTGTCTGCTATTAGTATCATAGCCTGTTATGTTTTAGTTGTGCCTTGACGGATGTTAAATAAAGCCCGAAAAAGGTAAAAAGCCCGTTCATCATTAAAAGTTCGTATCCGAAACGATAATCTGTATAGCGGGTAGTTACCAAATCGAGCAAAAAGCAGAAAATGGGGGAGATGAAAGCAATATAAGGAATCCATTTATCATCAGCTTTCAACTTTGTAAATAATCCGAAAGAGAAAAGCCCGAGAAGAGGTCCGTAAGTATAGGAAGCTATAATATAAATGGCATCTATAATGCTTTTATTATTAACGGCCTTGATGACGAGGATAATCAGTACGAAAAGTACGGATATGGAAATGTGTGTCAGTTTTCGGATTTTTTCGGCGCGATTTTCTTCAAATTTTTCAACATCGAGGATATCAATGCAAAATGATGTTGTAAGAGCGGTTAAAGCCGAATCGGCACTGGAAAAGGCTGCGGCAATGATGCCTATGCTGAAAAATACGATAACGGCGGAACCGAGATATTGGGTTGCGAACATCGGTAACATTTCATCGCTTAGAGCCGGCAACGATATGTTTTTTGTTTCTGCATATACGGCTAATAATATTCCTAACGAAAGAAATAGCAGATTGACCGGAATGAAAGCCATACCGTACGAATACATATTTTTTTGCGAATCTTTCAGCGTGCGGCACGAGAGATTTTTTTGCATCATGTCTTGGTCTAATCCGGACATGACAATTGTAATGAAAATTCCGCTAATAAATTGTTTGAAAAAGTTTTGTTTTGTGTACCAATCGTCAAAAACGAAAATGTGAGAACGTTCATCGTCCATAACGGTTCGAATCATTGTTGTAAAATCGAAATTTAAATCGTTCATAACCGTATGGATAATCAGTACTAATGCACCTAACAAGAAAAACGTTTGCAGAGCGTCAGTCCAAACAATGGTTTTAATACCGCTTTTATGCGAATAAAGCCAAATAAGCAATACGATACCGCCAGTGGTTACGATGAACGGAACTTGCCAGCGGTCGAATACGTAATGTTGAAGAATCAACACTACGATATAAAGTCTTGCCGCCGCTCCTATGATTTTGGATAATAAAAAAAATGAAGCTCCCGTTTTGTAGGCGCGGTTACCGAATCGGTCTCTTAGGTATGTATAAATAGAAGTCAGGTTCAGTTTGTAATAGAGTGGCAATAAAAGATGCGCTACTACTAAGTATCCCACAGAAAAACCCAGCACGGTTTGCATGTAGGTCATATCTATGCTTAACGGCATACCCGGAACCGAAACGAATGTTACTCCGGATATAGAAGTCCCGATCATGCCGAAAGCTACTAATATCCATGGCGATTGTTTATTGCCGGTGAAGAATGTTTTATTATTGCTTTTCTTTCCGGTCAGGTATGAAATAAGCATCAATATGCCGAAATAGCAAGCTAATATAATTAAAATAAGCGATTCTTTCATGTGTATGGTGTCTGTCTATTTGCCGTAAATTATTTACAATGGAAATCTATCATATCTACAATCGCCTTAGAACAAACGGGGCAGAAATAGTCAACATTAAAGTGGTTCATCAAGCAGTGTATATAAGGACGATATATATTTTTTTGCATGTAGCCTCCGCCTTCGTATACGCCTACTTTGTCAAGATTCGAGTCTTTTGCCGGAGTAGGTACGGGCGTTCCTTTTTTCAGTAATTTTTTCCATTCTTTTTTGTCGAAGTCTGTCAAAGTAGTTAGGTTCGCTTCCCATGGCTCTACGTGTAAAGGATAAAATTCATTCATTTCCGTACCGCCAACATATTCGTCACCTAATCCGGCAAATAGATGCCCGAATTCGTGAATGTACACTTTCCCGGTAGAGCTTGTTTGTTGTGCCGAACTGATACCGTAAAAATTGTAAATACCGCCACCTCCGTATTTATCGGTATTGGTTAATACATAAATAATGTCATAGGGAGCTGAGGCCGCAATGTCTTTTACTATTTGCAGATTGTCTATCATTTGATAGCGTTCGCTGCCCAAAGTGTTGAACTTGGCAGAAAGTGCGGTGTTTATCCACCGGTTTTTTCCCGGTATGGTAACTCCCGATTCGGGTGATGCTATCCATATACCTCGTATATTGAATTTTTGTTTATTTTCTTTGTATGGGGAGAATGTAAACATTTGCTCTGCGAAATATTGGCATGCGGCTTCAAATTCTTTTCGTTCGGATGCAGAGTACCCTTCGGCAATTAAGGCGATGTCTACGCTATGATGAGAATCTCCGTTTACAATTACATCAAAAGGCTCTCCTACCGGTGTGAATTTTTGTATCGTATAACTGTCCGGTTGTATAGTGTACTCGAATTGTTGTACCCATTCACCGTTTTTGTCTCTGCTGTCTAATGCTATTTTTACCGTTTTTTGAGGATATGGGAAATGTATTCCCTCCGCATAGCATTTTGAAGTATTTTGAGCTTCTTCCGTTGCTTGCCACTCTTTGAATAAACTACAATATCCTCGCGAATAGATGAGAGTACCGCTTTCTGCGTCGATGATTCTGAAACGGTGGTTTCCGTAGTCGAACTTATCTATTAAATTTGTTTTTGAACCTCCCCAGTACGGTTCTTCTTTTATTTTATCGAAATAAATAGATTCCGACTCTGAGTTTCCGCAACGAAAGTAATCGAACCGCATGGACTTGTCAACAAAGAAATCTTCGAAAACTTGCGCCTGTAAAGGCATGTGCAGGTTCAGACAACATAATAAAAGAATAGTTATATATAACTTCATAATTTTTTAAGTTTATGCAAAAATAGTATTTTATTTTATGCGGATAGGTTATCAGGCTTTGTTTTTTCGACAACAAATAACCCGAGATATTTTTTATCAATATCTCGGGTTATTTAAAATAAAATGACAATTGTCGATTACATAAGTCCGTTTAACATTCCGTAGAAATAGACAGGTTTCAAAATATATTTTTTCAATATCCATGCTGCCCATTGTTCCTTAGAGGTATCTAATAAAGAGAACGGGAATGTATTGCACGGTTTTTTATCGTAATCGAATTCACAAAGCAATACGTGTCCGTAGTCGGTTACGATAGGGCAGGCTGCATATCCGTTGTATTTTTCTTGCGGTTCTTTACCTTCCATTAAAGCTATTAGATTTTTTGCTGCTACCGGAACCTGTACCCGCACGGCTGCGGATGTTTTACTGGTAGGTACACCCGCTACGTCGCCTAATGAAATGATATTGGGATAAGTTTTGTGTATCAATGTTTCTTTGTCTACCATCACCCAACTGTCTGCGGCGAGTTTTCCTTCTGTCCAGCCTAATCCGGCATCGCGTACAAAATCGGGCGCCGACATGGGTGGTGTAAAATGTAAAAAGTCGTAATCTTCTGTAAACGGAGTAATAATGGTTTCATCTCCTTGTTTTTCGACTTTTTCGAAATATACACGTTTTGCGGCTGTATCTACGCCTTTTACACGACAATGCAGGTTTACGGGAATATTGCGTTCTTTGTATATTTCTTCTAATCGAGGAGTAAAGTATGGAACATCGTACAATTGTTTGGATGCGGTAAAATAATCAAGTTTCAAG
>JAFUKV010000021.1 GCA_017467745.1 Bacteroidaceae bacterium
CACATACATAAAAAACATTCTTACATTGGTACGAGATGAAAGGCTGGCTTTTCATGTGGTACAACTGAATGCCGATGTTACAGAAGTTACAACACAAACAATGAATGGCATAGAGGGTATAACCATTCCCGCTCCTACGGATGCTTCAACACAAGCGGAAGATTATTACGACAACGCCGCACGAATATTACGGAACTATGTTGATTTAACTGCTGAAAACATTTTTCACCTTAACTTTCTGGGTATGTCTGCTTTCGCCAAAGCCGTCAAACAACATTTAAACGCCAAAATCGTACTGACAATACACTATTCGCAAGCTACTCTAAACTTGAAAGGCGATGTTGAAAAGCTGTACAAAATAATACGCCGATACGATAAAGCAGATAAAAGCAATGATGATACAATATCTCCTTTTTACCAAGAGGCGGCAGACATCAGGCTTATGTCCGAAAAGTATGCCGATGCAGTAATCTCCGTATCGCAACACGCCTATATGCGAAACAAATTACTCTGTCAGACAGACAACGATAAACATCGCTTGATATACAATACGGTAAAAGATCTATACCCCAACGGAAAAATCTTAAAACGGGTGCTCCGAAAAAATTTGGGTATCGGCATAAATGAAAGAATTATCGTGTACGCAGGGCGATTAGATGAGACAAAAGGGGTACAATGTTTATTGCAAGCGTTGGCGATTCTAAAAAAAAGAGGACGCCGGTTTCATTTGTTTATTGCGGGTGAGGGCAATTATAACGCTACACTTTCTTTTGCGTCAGATTTATGGACAAATATCACTTTTGCCGGATTTTTAGAAAAAGGGCAGCTTTACAAACTATTGGCAGCATCGGATATAGGGGTTTGCCCTTCACTATATGACGAGTTCGGATATGTTATCTTAGAAATGATGATGTTTAACCTGCCGGTAGTAGCTTTCAACACCAGCGGACCGGCTGATATTATAGAAGATAAGCGAACGGGATTATTGGCCGATTTAGCATTCGACGATGCCAATCGCTCGATAGAGAGCCTTACAGAAAAGATAGATTCGTTGTTAAGTAACTCGCAAAAACGTATCCGTATGGGACGGAACGGACGAAAACGTTACCTAACTCGTTTCTCAACGAATGTTTTCAAAAAAGAAATGACAAGCCTATACAATGGGTTGTAATCTTTTATCCGATGTATTTGCCAAATATAGAAATACCCGATAAGAGTGGTTCATACCGGGTATTTTCTATCTGTATGTGTGCGTTTATTTTTTCTGTTTAAACAACCATTCCATAAAATCAGGGCGATTAAATGCCGGATTCCAACTGCCATGATTGCAACCGGGAAACTCGATATATTCTACATCCGCACCCGCATTTTTCAGGTATGTATATATTTCGCGAGAATTGTTTACCGGAACAGTATCGTCGGCATCGCCATGGAAAATGCGGAATTTTACTTTTTTCGCGGCCGAAGCCAAACGCTCGGGGCAAGCCCCGCCACATATAGGTACTGCGGCAGCGAACAAATCGGGAAAACGGGCAACCATATCGAACGTACCCATACCTCCCATAGAAAGCCCTACAATGTATATGCGCCGAGTATCTACCCGTTCATCGGCAATATACTTGTCGAGTAATTCTTTTACGGCCGCAAGCGATTTTGAAAGAGGCGGATTTTTCGGGAATTTCGCATTATCGAAACGACCTTCGGGACGATTGTCTACCGGCCAAAAAGATTCTGGCGGACATTGAGGGAAAAGCACGATAGCTGGATATTTCTCTCGATTAACCGGATTCAGAAACATTCCGGAACCATGCATCAGTTGTTTCTCATTATCCGTGCCCCGTTCGCCGGCACCGTGTAGAAACAGTACCAATGGATATTTCTTTTTTGCAGACACATTATAATTTTCCGGATACAATGCCCTGTATAACAACGTATAGCCCGACTTTGTCGTCAACACTTTTTTTTCAAATTGCGGAGTTTCCGCCCATAAAGGCAATAATATACACTGTAATGCCAATAATATGAATGTTCTCATAGTCTTTTATTTTATATTATTTTCAATTGATAAAAACTTACTTATCGGCCAACTCCTGCTGCTTTAACCGTTCTATCTCAGAGGTTTCCTTTTCCCAGCACTCCATACGCTCTCCCAACTCTTTTTGCAAAGCTCCGTGTTTCTCGCACAAAGCCAAATCGGTCAAACCTTCCGGAGTAGACAACTGCAATTCTATCTCTTGTATCTGTGTTTCAATCTCTTGTATCCGTTTCTCGGTAGCTTCTACGGCACGTTCAGCACGCTTTATCTGACGCTGCAATTCTTTACGTGCTTCGTACGAAAGTTTGTTCTCGGTAACCGGCTTATCATTTTGAACAGAGACGGGCGTTTCGGTAGACCTTTCCAAGTCTTTCAAACTATCCATTTTTTTACGTTCCAGAAATTCGTAGATACCTCCCAGATGTTCACGTACTCTCCCTCCGCCAAACTCATACACTTTGGAAACAAGCCCATCAAGAAACTCCCGGTCATGCGATACCACGATTACCGTACCGTCAAAATCCTTTATAGCCTGTTTCAATACATCTTTCGACTTCATGTCCAAATGGTTGGTTGGCTCATCAAGAATTAACAGATTAACAGGTTCTAACAACAGGCGTATCATAGCCAAACGGGTTTTCTCTCCGCCGGAAAGCACTTTTACTTTTTTATCTGAAGCCTCGCCGCCGAACATGAAAGCTCCCAATATATCCCGTATTTTCGTCCGAATATCTCCTACGGCAACCCGATCTATCGTATCGAAAACTGTCAATTCCTCGTCCATCATTTGCGCCTGATTTTGCGCAAAATATCCGATCTTTATATTGTAGCCTAATTTAAGAGATCCCGTATAGTCGGCAATCTCGTTCATAATACACTTAACCAAAGTAGATTTTCCCTCGCCGTTTTTACCTACAAAAGCTACTTTCTCACCCCGTTCTATCGTAAAAGTTACGTTATCGAACACGATATGCTGGCCATACGCTTTTTTCAAATTTTCGGCAATTACCGGATAATCGCCCGAACGAGGAGCCGGAGGGAATTTCAGATTTAACCGAGAATTATCTACCTCATCTACCTCTACCCGTTCCAGTCGCTCCAATTGCTTGATACGCGACTGTACTTGCACGGCCTTTGTCGCTTTGTACCGGAAACGCTCAATAAACGCTTCGGTATCTTGTATCTGTTTTTGCTGATTTTCGTATGCTCGTTGCTGTTGTTCCAATCGCTCTGCCCGCAGTTGTACAAAATGAGAATAATTCACTTTGTAATCATAAATGCTACCCAAAGAAATTTCTATGGTACGGGTAGTAACGGCATCGAGAAAAGCGCGGTCGTGCGATACTAATACAACGGCATTCGCCCTCGTCGCCAGAAAAGACTCTAACCATTGTATAGACTCTATATCCAAATGGTTGGTAGGTTCGTCAAGCAGCAAAACATCGGGACGTTGCAAAAGTAACTTCGCTAACTCTATACGCATACGCCACCCCCCACTGAATTCGGAAGTAGGCCGGCCTAAATCAGAGCGGTTAAAGCCCAACCCCATCAGTGTTTTCTCTATTTCCGCCTGAAAATTAGCGGCTCCGGATAGTTGTAATTGTTCAGTAAGATAACTGAGCTGTTCTATTAATCTTTGATATTCCTCGCTTTCGTAATCCGTTCTGTCTAAAAGTTCCTTATTGATCCTCTCGATAGCGGCTTCCATCTCCCGGATATGTCCAAAAGCCAACTCCGCTTCTTCTTGAACAGTACGGACATCTGTATGCCGCATTTGTTGAGGCAGATACCCGATTGTAAGTCCTTTGGGTACACTCACCTTTCCGGAAGTCGGCATTTGCAAACCGGCTATAATTTTCAACATCGTAGATTTACCTGCACCGTTTTTTCCTACCAAAGCGATACGGTCTTTTTTGTTGATTACATAAGAGATGTCGTCGAAAAGAGGCGTTCCGCCAAATTCTATTGTAAGAGATTCTATTGAAATCATTCTTTATTTTTAATGTGTTTCGCGTACAAAATTAATAAAAAACAGCCGTCATTTCTGATGAAACCGCATATATATCCGAGTTTCTTTTTTACCGGAAAAGAGACAAAACATTCTTTTCGATATCTGCCTTTACTTCATTTATTGAAACTTGTCTTCCAATCTCTTTCTCTATGGAAGTTACCCCTTTGTCGGCAAAACCACACGGGTTAATAAGAGAGAAATAGGAGAGGTCTGTGTTTACATTCAACGCAATACCGTGCATCGTAATATAACGGCTACTGCGTATACCCACCGCGCAGATTTTACGCTCATACGGTGTATCAGGCTCTATCCACACGCCGGAAGCGCCATTCAACCGTCCGGCAGTAATGCCGTACTCGGCAACAGTACGGATAACGACCTCCTCCAACAACTCTACGTAACGTCTTAATCCCATTTCACGCCGCTCCAAATCGAACAACGGATAACAAACGCACTGCCCACGTCCATGAAATGTTACATCTCCACCTCTGTCGGTTGCATAAAAGTCCACACCCTTTTCTCGTAAACAATCGGACGAATACAATAAATTTTTACGATTTCCGTGCTGTCCTATTGTAACAACAGGCAGATGTTCGCAAAACACCCATATATCACAAGGTGGCTCTTCGTTATTTTGCCTTGCAGATACCCGAATATCGAATAAGTTTCTCTGCTTTTTATATGCGTCGCAGTAAGAAATAACACCCCAATCGTCAAAAATAATATCTTTTTTACTCTCCATAATAGTTTAAATGCGGGGATATTTTTCAATATGCGCAAATCTACGAACATTTTCGCATTAATATAGTCTTCTTAACTACCAAACAAATTATTTTATTTCTTGCCATGTTGCCACAACTAAATATTATAAAAAGCGGGAGGCGTATTTTTCTTTTTTTATATCTTTACTCGCTAAATAAAAACAGCACCAAACGAATGTATAAAGAAGAACAGTCTTTCTATTCCAATTTATTGGACAACTACAAAAGCCAATTGGATAAAATTCAAAAGAAAATTTACAGCATTGGAACTCTGCGGTTATTTTGTGTCATTGTAACGGGAATATTGCTCTATATTTTTCATGTTTCGTCAATGGCTGTAATAATTAGCATTATTTTAACGGGGACAATTCTGTTTTGCTCATTATGCCTTTTACATAACAAACTTTTTAATAGGAGAAATTATTATAAGTCGGCCATTGCCGTTTGTCGTAAAGAGTTGCAGCTTTTCCAATACGATTTTTCCGGAATAGATGCCGGAAATCGCTATAAGGATATTGCGCACGATTATATCAATGATTTGGATGTATTTGGAGAGAAGTCGTTGTTTTCGTATTTGAACAGAAGTGCGTCCCTGATAGGAGATGTCCGATTTGCCGAAATCTTGAAAGATCCTTATATCGATGTGGATACGATAAAAAAACGACAAGAGGCAACAGCGGAAATGGCTGGTAGAACGGAATTACGCATACGTTTTCAGGCATTGGGAGGTATCAGCGATGAAAAAGTTTCCGACAAGAACGATATACTGAATTTTGCTCGAACGCCATTATCTGTGTCTCCGGTTATACGTATCATTGTTCGGATATTGCCGTATTTTTGGGTTGTTACCGCCATTGCCGTTTTGTTTGATTTAATAGGAGGGAGTTGGCTTTTATTGCCGTTTTTGACGTGTGCGGCGTTTGCTTTTTTGCGAAATAAATCAATTTCGCAACTACAAACGCGATTGAGCGCGAGCGTATCTTCTCTCAAAATTTACGCTCGTTTGTTTCAAGTAATTGAGCAAGAACAATTCAACAGTGTCGGATTGGTCGAAATATCCGAGAAACTTTCTGTATCGGGCGAAAAAGTATCGGGCAGGATTAAACGTTTATCTTCTATTTTGTCCGATTTAGACCAACGTTGTAATGCTATTGCGTTTTTATTGTTGAATGGTTTTTTGTTGTGGGATTTCAGGCAATTGGCGAGAATTGTCGATTGGCAGCGTTTAAACGCTCCGCATTTATGCGCTTGGTTAGACGCCTTAGCCGAGTTTGATGTTTATTGTACGTTAGGAACTTTTTGTTATAATCATCCTGATTATTCATTTCCTATATTGAACAGACCGGATTCTCCTTCTATGAAGGCCGAAGAAATGGGACATCCGCTCATTTGTCCGGAAATATGTGTACGAAACGGCGTCGAATTGCCGAAACGCCCTTCATTCATTGTCGTAACTGGCGCTAATATGGCGGGGAAAAGCACTTATTTGAGAACGGTAGGAGTTAATTTTTTATTAGCGATGATCGGTGCTCCTGTTTGTGCAAAAACGATGGAAATATCTCCTTGCAAACTTTATACCAGTTTGAGAACAACCGACTCGTTAGCAGATAATGAGTCTTACTTTTTTGCCGAACTCAAACGTTTGCAACGAATGATAAACCGTTTGCAGCAAGGAGAAAGATTATTTATCATATTGGATGAGATTTTGAAAGGAACTAATTCTATTGATAAGCAGCGAGGTTCTTTGGCTTTGGTAGAGCATCTTATAAAATTAAATGCCGTAGGAGTGATAGCCACCCACGATTTGCAATTGGGAGCATTGGCAGAACAGTATCCTCAGTATATTAAGAATTTTCGGTTTGAGGCGGAGATTATACACGATGAATTGTTTTTTTCATATAAAATACAGCAAGGGATTGCTGAAAATATGAATGCGTATTTTTTAATGAAGCAAATGGGAATTATCACAAATTAAGTCATTATATCTTTGTAATTGCATTTTATTTGTATCTTTGTCAGAAAACACAAATGTTCTCGGAATAGATTAATTAAATTATAATCAAAAAACTAGGCAAGTCATGAAAAAATTCTTTTTTCTTTTATTGGCAATAGGATTATTTGTTCTTCCTATGTCTACAAATGCGCAACTTAAAATAGGACCCAAAGTCGGAATCAGTATGTCATCGTTCGATTATAGCAGGTCAGGAGGGGACATATCGTCAAAAACAGGTATTACTGCCGGTATTCTGTGTGAATATATTTCTCCGTGGCATGGTTTGGGATTCGATGTTGCTCTTATGTATGAGTCGCGCCGGGCAAATTGGGAAAAAGATATAGACATCTCTTATGATAATGATAAAATAAATGTAAAAAATATGGAATATATTAATATTCCTGTCAATTTGAAGTGGAAATATTCTTTGCCGATAATAGCTGTTTTTGCAACGGCAGGTCCTCAGTTTTCATTTTTGGCCGACAAAAGTATCGTATCTGGTCGTACAACCGAGATTAAACGGAATTCTGTTGAAGTAGGCTTTAACCTTGGATTAGGTATTGAATTGTTCAAAGCGTTGCAGATTTCCGCAGGTCATTATTGGGCTACCAATCCTATATTGGAAACTTCAATCGGAGAGTGGAAAGCTCGCACGTGGACGGTAGGAGCAGCATATTTATTCTGAAAAATATCTATATAATAAAACCGTATTTGAATGAATACGGTTTTATTATATAATAATTAATTGTAATCATTTATGAAAAAACTGATTGTCTTTTTTTTGATTGCGGTATGTTTGTTTGCCGTAAGTGTGCCTGCGCAAGCCCAGTTGAAGTTTGGGGTAAAAGTGGGAACAAGTTTTTCTCGCTTGTCTTTTGATTCAGATTTGTATAGGAGCAATAATCA
>JAFUKV010000200.1 GCA_017467745.1 Bacteroidaceae bacterium
AGTTTAATAAGTATTCTATTTTCCGCCTGCCAACCGACAAGCCGCAAAACGGGCGTAATCCCTGACACCGGAACAATAAGAGTTATTGCGAAAAAAGATTAATAGAATATTTATTAACCATTAACCCCCAATTATTATGGCACGATTCAAGAAACTCAGTTTAGAAGAAGCCTGCGAAACGTTTACCTTGTTAAGCGAAGCCGAACAACGGGCAATCAAAGGCGGATGCTCCGGATGCAAAGAAGCACGCGGTTATGGATACAGTATATATACAAAAGACGAGTTTGAACAAATGTTAGATGCCGGCACATGGACAGGCGGATACGTCTGCGGGATAGGGCATGTACTTCCAGCAGTAGATTACGAGACGGACGGTTTCAGTGGAAATTATGGTAGTTTTTGTTCAATACATAATCTTTATTTTCCTATAAACGGAGCCTGCTATGAATGTGGAGGAGATTATGGCGAAAATTATGAAGGAGGAAGTTATGGAGGAATTGATTATGGGCCTAATCCTGATGGATATGGAGGAATGATAGGAGGAGGCGGTACTGGAGGAAATAATGACGGAGGAGAGTTGTGGATATCCAAAGAACTGATGGATTCTTCTAAGTTCGTATCTTGGGGTGGGGATGGTTCAAATTGTTTGGCATTATGTAAAGAAATTATGGATAACTACAAAGTAGGATATGGAGATTCTGCGCACGTATATCAATTATTAGAAAAAAAAGAAGGTAACTATGTCAATAGAACAATTGACCCTGTATCTAATTACCGAAAAGCGATAGATTGTATCAATAGGCATTTGGATGCAGGAAGACCTATTATTGTCGGTATTGCATATGATATAAATAGCAATGTCAATGAAGGAGTAACAGACCATTTTGTCGTCATTACAGGTAGAGGGTTCGATACGGGAAAAGGGCAATATTATTTCACATATATGGATCCGGGATACGGAGAATCTGGAAGAGGATGTAGTGTTACAGAAAACAGGTTATATTTTCAAACGCCAAACTCCACTCCTTCGCTTATAGATAATCATGCAGGAGCTTATGATTATAAATTTCGCGTATCGCAAGTTCGCCCCAACGACGGGAAAAATTTAAATGAAACGGTCGATTCAAATAATTTATGATTACGAAACTTTCATATACGTTATTGTTGCTGGTAATGCTTTTCGGTTGCAAAAATGAATCGAAGCCATTACAGGCAGAGGCGATTCGGAATAAAATAAATGCCGTAGCATACTCAGAATACCCGCTACGCAGCGAAACGGATACCCTTTCGGGATTTGATGCCGACTTGTTCTTAACTCCGGAGGAGATTCCCGAAGTATCATTCCATACGTATGCCGATTTGGGGTTGAAACAACGTATTCGTTTCGAAGGGCAAAATCAAGCTCGCCTGTATCGCCGTTTGCGTCCGACAAAAGGGAAGTTCGATATTTTATTGTTAAATATCGGATGGGAAAACGCCAAAAAAACAGAATTGGTAACATGGAGCCCGCAACAAGGCGTGATAGACACGTTAGAGGCGGAAGTGTTCTTTTCGCCCGAAACAGATTTCTATCCGCATCCGTTGTATAGAAAAGATGCTCAAATCAAAGAATTTTGTATAACGGAAGACGGGCAAGTTGTCGTTACGCAAATAAAAATCTTGGGAAAGGGTGTTGTGTATCCGTTCCGATACGAAACGGCACAGGTTCAATGGACACAAAATATTTATAAAATAGACAAGAACGGAAAAATTCATTTTTTAGAGCAAAAAACGGAAAATCCCAAACAGCTCATGACCGGAGTTTTGGAGTGGAGAAAGAACAGATGTCCGTTATCGGAAAATAAGAATCTTATTTATAAATCCGAATAAGCGTTGCAGTTATGAGAAACCTTTATATTTTCTTTATTTTTACAAGCTATTGGCTTTCTGCAACAGCGCAAGAAAGCGTAATAGACTCCGCTGTTCTTAAAAAAGTAACCGCCGTAGCCATTTATGACCTTCCGTGCAGCAGCTATGACCCTATTTATTCCATGTACGTATCGTCGTTGCGGCCGAATGAGTTCTTGCCGAATAGCTCTCGATTTGTTTACTTTGATTGGGAACGTACTAAAAAATTCCATATACCCTATCCAACTCCTTCGGGCATCTATGGTTGTAGGCTGATGAAACGTTTTCAAAGTCGAGATAAACAGAAAAATATAATTTTAACGCTCATATCTATTTCCGATTATGCCCGTTTTCTCTTAGTAAATTTCGATAGAGAAAGCCTCTCGATATTAGATACATTGGAGGTTTCCACGCAAATATCCCAGTTGAGAAACAAAGAGTTTTTTATAGACACGGCAATGAATATCGAAGTGCGAGATATGGAAATCATGGAATCTGCTCCTAAACCATTTAAAATAGGCGGTGAAAATCATGATTTTAAAGCCCGAAGGGTAGACCGCCATTACCGCATCGGAGACAACGGAAAATTTATCTTAGTCCGAGAACAACGATACAAACCACGTGTGTACACAAAAGAATTTTTGGATAACCACAAGGGAAATAGTCTATTTACTGGGGACGAAGAACCAGAATAAAATAATAAAATGATATAATTATGAGAACCCTCTATTTCCTAATCAGTTTAGCAATCCTGCTTTCCGCCTGCCAACCGGCAAGCCGCAAAACGGGAGTAATGACGCACGAAGATTCTTTGCGTCGGGCGCAAGCCATAGAAATAAAAATCCGAGCAGTAAACACCTTTTATCATACAGGCGGCATAGACTCGTTAGACTTTATATTAGAACAATTAGACAAAGCTATTCAAACAGACACCACGTTCACAGAGGCTTATAAATACAAAGCTATGGTCTTGGCGTCGGAAAAAAATTTCGATGCAGCTATCGAGGTTCTGAAAATCGGCCACCGTCAACAAATATCCGATATTCAATTTCCGGAGTTTATAGCCTTCTTTTATCAGAAAAAAGGTGACACAATTACGGCAAAAAAATATTATAAAGAAACCATTCGTATTTGTGATGAGCAACTAAAATTATATCCGGACAGTACATTTCTCGATATAGAAAAAGCAATCTTGTTCGGGTTAATGTATAATTCAACAGATAGCACGCTCAATAAATTACAAAAACTGCAAAAAAAATATCCGAATCATACATTTATCCCGTTATTTATAGATGCGTATCGAAATAAAAACGCTTTTAACGAGTTGATAAATAACGTTGCGGACTATAACTTTATAAAAGAAGAATATCTAAAATCCCTGACGCCGGAACAACAAGAGCTATTGCGAAAAAAGAGAGACAGTTAAATATTAATTGTATACGGAAAAACAATAAAAATCCGGTTCGGGAACAGTAACCGGATTTTATATTAACAAAGACAGGATATGGAAAATAAAAACGACAATTTTGATAATCTCGCGTTATACCGTACAGAACAAATAAACAACATTGTTGAACGTATGCCTGTACATGGGTCGAAATGCTTCTTTTACATCGCTTTGGGGTTGACAGGCCTGATGATTTTTTTCAGTATCATTATAAAATATCCCGAAACCGTTTCGGGCGAGATAACCATAACTATGCGTAATGCCCCGTTACGCATAGTGTCGAAAACGGCGGGGCGCATTAATCTATTAGGAACTGTCCCCCGTACAACGGTGAAACAAAACGAAATATTTGCGGTGATAGATAACCCTACAAACACATCCGACTTGATTTTCGTAGACAGCGTACTCCGAGCCGTCAATCCGGACGAAATGAAAGACCTGTCTGTCCAATTTCCCACAGACATGAATCTGGGAGAACTGAATGCCGAATATTACAGCTTTATAAACAGCTACAAGCAATTATGCGAATTTAAACAAGCAAACACCTTTCAAACCCGTGAAAAAAACTACCTGACGCAGTTGGACACGTATAATAAGATATTGGAAAACAATATCGAAAAACAAAAAGTAAAAGAAAAGCAATTGGAGTTTTACAAAAAAGAGATAAAACGTGATAGCATAGAGCGGAAGATAGGTTCAATGGTAGAGCGCGATGTAGAACGAAGCCAGAATAACTACGATGCTATGCTCGAAAATTATTTGGGAATAATAGAAACATACGCTTCGTATGAGGCGAAGAAGGCGGAAACGGAAATCCTGTTGGAGCAAGTAAAAATAGAACGATTAGAAAAAGAGCGGGAACTTATCGTTCGTTTTCGTTCAGACCTGAATGCGCTCTACGCCGCCATTTTATCATGGAAAGATAGATACGCCTTTCAAGCCCCGTTCGATGGAACGATTGAGTTTCTCGAATTTTGGCATGATAATGACTTTGTGTCAACAGGCAGCGAAGTGTTTTCTCTGATACCGTCAGACAACAGCATATCCGGATATTTGCAACTGCCCTCTTACGGTGCGGGAAAAGTAAAACCCGGACAATCGGTTGACATTCGTTTAAACGACTATCCGCATTTGGAGTACGGTTCCATAAAAGGAGAGGTGCAATCCGTCTCTTTGATAACGAATAAAATGAAAACGGTAGAAGACAAAATTTTAGACTCTTATATGGTAGTAATAGATCTGCCGGAGGGGTTGACAACTAAATTCGGTTCGACGCTGGATTTCAGATACGAAATAAAAGGCGTAGCAGATGTACAAACCCAACGGAGGCGGTTGTTCGAGCGATTATTCGATAATCTGAAATATTCCGTTAGCCAATAAATCATCTCATAGCTCTTTAATACTATCCGTAAATTTAAGTACAACCCCCATTTGCTTATCGATGATAACGTCCCTTATCCTTTATCAGAATAACTTTTAGTTGCGGGTCGGCCAGCATCTCTCTGCCTTTGGGCGATAACAACAATTCAAATTGCGTAGTACGGTGCTTCCATGTTAATAAATCTATCGGTCTGTCTAACTTTTCTTTTATATCATCATACCACCAACCCGGAAACGACAAAGCCCTAACCGTATTTTGATCTACTATTTTTTGTAGCAGCCTGATGCACCTGTCAATATCGTCTTTACTAAGTTTCCCGGGCTTTTCATAAGGCACGTAATACGAAGTATAATACCCTTTTCGGGTAAAGACATCGAGCGATTGCCACGATGGACTTTCAATAATAACCCTGTTCTTGTCAATCCCATGCCTATGCAGTAAACTGTCTAATACCGAAAGCATTATTTCTTTATTTGCCGGAATAAGATTTTTTATGTCCAACCATATTTTACCGTCGTTCTTTTGCAGATAGGCTAAATACGGGTCGATGCTCAAATGAAAACTCGTATCTACATCGTGTGTTACATCAAAAGTATAGTCGCTGCGAAAAACCACATCCACCTCTACGTTCGGATAACGCGTGCTTTTCTCATGTAGCTTTTCTATCGAGTTGCAACGATGCAACCATATTTTGTCCGGATGATTATCTATCTCGTTGAATGCGATAAATACGTTTCTGAGAATTAGGCCGATTACAACCCCGATAATTCCTCCAATCAAGAGTTTGTGTTTTTTAGTAAGATTCGTTTTGCGCATAAATGTGTTTTGATTTTTTTATGAGTCAGAATCATTTATTTAGATTGCAGGCAAAACTAATCATTATTTTTAATTACTAAAAAGGCATCCCTATTTTTTATTTCCGGAATAATTTTAAGAACAAGCATTTCTTTTTCCCAAACAAAAATGAGGCGGTCTAACGGAGCGTATAAGTATAGCGATAGTTATCCAGCCCCGTTTGTTGTAATCGGGTTGCTCTAATAGAAGAGTAAAAGAACCTATCAAATAGGGAGAGTAGTTGCGTATAAGAGAACTTAATGAACTGTGAAACATTAACGGAAAACTAAATGCCAGTCCAATTAGTGGAGTGATTTGTATTGGGCAGGATTAAGTTACGTGAAAAGTATAATCAAACTAGTAATCGAGATAAAAGAAAAAGGAGCTAAGTTTATCACTTAACTCCTTCATTTTTACCAGTCGGGGTGACTGGATTCGAACCAGCGACCACACGCCCCCCAGACGCGTACTCTAACCGGGCTGAGCTACACCCCGCTCAAATGCGATGCAAATGTAGCTCTTTTTTTCTTATTGGCAATATATATTGCTTATAATTTTGTTAAAAACTTGTTTTAATATCGGTGCGATTGCTATTTTAAAGAATACCTATCAAGAACGTAGATGTAATTTTTACGTACCGATTGTCTTTAATTTAGTTTCTTATCGTTTTATGTTAGCAGTAAAGCGAAATTCTATATTTAATATTATGGGTGTCCGCAAAAACTAAAAGCCCTGTTTACACATTCTTTTTTCTCGGACAGCCGACAAGTTCAAGTGAGCAGAGAATATGTTTTAGCATAAAATTACGCTGGAAAAACTGCCAATGAAGAAAAATGGCATTTCAGACCAACAAATGCCACTCACAAGGAGGACATTCTTAGCGAACAGCCGATAGTATCTTTAAACAAGGGTTTGTCAAGCGGTAATACCGATCAAAATAGGAGGAGAAACACGTTTAGCAGATACCGATAATTTAATATACCGGATTGATATTCAGAAAAAAACGAACTACCCCAGCCGAAAGACCGGCTGGGGTAGTGTCTTACCTTCTAATAATATTGATGATTTTAGAAAGAAAATATGCTTTCCGTTATTTTTGATTGTTTTCCGTTTCGTTTTCCCAATCTTTGGCGCCTTTCTCTTTCAACTGAGCGGTAAATTCTTTGGCAATTTTAGCGGCTTCCGCTTCATCGGCTTCACTTGCATAAGCGTGTTTGAAACCTTTTACGTCGTTCCAGTGGCCGCGTGTGAAATCAGGGAAGCTAACAGCTGCGCAACCGTTATCCATAGAAAGTTCTCCTAACTCAGCCAAACAGCACCATTCAGCCAAATCGTAAACGTCCATATCAAGAGGCAAGCCGTTTTGCAGGCAATATACCAGACGGCAGTCCATGATAAAGTCCATACCGCCGTGTCCGCCTACTTCTTTGGCCATTTCTCCATATTTTTTCAAAATAGGGTGTTGATATTTTTCTACCAAAGCGTCTTTTTCTTCTTTGGGTAAGAATGAGTGAGATGAAAGATTGTCTACTTTGGGTTGTACGCCGGAAGATTTCATTTGCGCAGCGTCAATAGCATATCCTTCAATCGGATATTTATTGGCAAAACCTTTTGTTCCGGTCAATTGGTACAACCGGTTGTACGGTTGAGGCGTCATTACATTGTGTTGAATTTCGATAACTTTTCCATTCTCCGTACGAATCAAAGTTGTAGTATGATCTCCGTTTCTAAAATTATCGCAATCTTTACCGGTAGCTTGTTCTACCAAATTTTCGCCTATAACAGACTTGGTATCCATTGCAACCAGTGTTTTCATGCGGTCTCCGCGGTGAATATCCAGCGCTTGTGCAACCGGGCCGAGTCCATGTGTAGCATATACATCTCCGCGATGTTCCATATTATAGCGTAATCGCCAGCCTAACTGGTCGTCTTTGCCGTTTTTCCAATAGTATGCCCAGAAATCGCTTAGGTTGTGAATATAGGCTCCTTGAACACGAAGTATTTCGCCGAATACCCCTTGTTGAGCCATATTTAATGAGTTCATTTCAAACCAATCGTAACAGCAGTTTTCCAGAATCATACAGTGCTTGCGGTTTTTTTCGCTTAGGTTGATAAGGTCCCAGCACTGTTGCAAAGTCATTGCTGAGGGAACTTCGATAGCTGCGTGTTTTCCGTTTTCTAAGGCGCATTGCGCTACGGGGAAGTGATGTATCCAGTCAGTTGCAATATATACTAAATCTATATCGTCTCGTTTACATAATTCTTTGTAACCTTCCTCGCCCGAGTAGATGGCAGCCTTAGGCATACTTGCTTGGCGTAAATATTGTTGGCATTTTTCCGCGCGCTCTTTTTCATAATCGCAAAGAGCTACGATTTCTACACCCGGAATATGGGTAAAGCGTGCTACCGCTCCGGGACCGCGCATACCTAATCCGACAAATCCCACACGTACTACATTGAGTTTCGGAGCCGTAAGTCCTACCACATGTTCTTGACCGGCCGGCCGTTCGGGAGAATTTACCACAATCGTACCTTGTTCCCAATGCCATTTTGTCCCTTTATCCGAAATCTGTTCGGATGTTGATTGGTTAGGCGAGCATGATGCCATGATTAAGCATACGCTCAGAAATAAGAGTCTGAAAACTTTCATAATAATTGGTGTTATAATGTGTGAATCAATTTGTTTGATATTCGTTACGGCATTGTTCCTAAAAATTTCTGAATCCCATAATCCGGCGGACATCATCAAGTACCTTCGATGCGCTTTCACGGGCTTTTTCCGCGCCCTGTTTTACTGCTTTCCGCAAGTAGTCGTCATCTTTTTGTATTTCCAGAATGCGGTTCCGAATAGGCAATGTAACATTGAGTATATCTTCGGTCAATTGTTTTTTCATATCGCCGTACCGGATTTCGCATTTATTGTACTTTTCTTCAAAATAATCGACAGTATCGGGCGTTGATACAACTTTCATAATGGTAAATAAGTTCTCCACCGGTTCCGGTTTTACAGAGTTCGGTTCTGTTGGCCCTTGATCTGTAACGGCTCGCATTACTTTTTTGCGTAATGTTTTTTCGTCATCTATCAGATAAACGCAGTTTCCTTCCGATTTACCCATTTTTCCGCTACCGTCTAATCCCGGAATCTTGATTAGTTCAGAGCCGAAATTATAGGCGTCAGGTTCCGGGAAAAAGTCTACGCCGTAAATCGTATTAAAACGCCGAGCAAAGCGTCGAGTCATCTCTAAATGTTGTTCTTGGTCTTTTCCCACAGGAACCTTTGTCGCTTTGTGCATCAAAATGTCCGCCGCCATTAAAGACGGATATGTCAATAGTCCTGCATTGACATTTTCTGGTTGTTTGCGAACTTTATCTTTAAAAGAAACGGTACGTTCCAGTTCTCCTACATACACATGCATATTTAATAATAAATACAATTCGGGTATTTGAGGAAGATCGCTTTGCAGAAATATTGTAGCTACGTCGGGATCGAGTCCGGCAGCAAGATATTCCGACAGAATATTTTTTACATTAACATGCAGCATTTCTGGGTCGGGATGCGTTGTTAATGAATGATAATCAGCAATAAAGAAATAGCAGTTATGTTCATGCTGCATTTTGATAAAATTGCGTAACGCTCCAAAATAGTTTCCTAAATGTAGATTTCCGGTCGAGCGAATGCCGCTCACAACAATTTCTTTCATGAAAGTATAGTTCTAATTTGTTTTTTCGTTTTTGATTGTATTAAGATGATTGTAAATAGTTTGCGCTATTGTTTCGTTTCCTGAGCAAATGGAGATGCCTCTGTCTTTTTTGAGAGGAAGCGTAACACCTCCGGCTTCGGAAACAATTAATTCTCCGGCAGCTGCATCCCAAAGATGCAGGTTTAACTCCCAATATCCGTCAAGAATCCCGGCGGCTACACTGCATAAGTCGTAAGCGGCCGATCCTGTTCGCCGCAAACCCCGTATGTTTGGTACAATCCGGTTGACGTTATCGAGGTTATTATCGGGATTGACGTTTTTGTCATAAGGAAATCCCGTAGCCAATACGCATTCGGAGAGAATTTTTTTGTCCGATACGGCTATCGGAGCGCCGTTTAGAAAAGCGCCTTCACCTTTGATAGCCGAATATAACTCGTTCAGGTACGGAACATATACGATTCCTACAACCGTTTCTCCTCGATGCTGAATACCGATGGAAACGCAAAAAATTGGAAACCCTTGACTGTAATTTGTCGTTCCGTCTAACGGGTCGATAATCCAGCAAAATTCGCCGGACCTGCTATGCGTTCCGCTTTCTTCGCCGATAATATCATGGTCGGGATACGTTGCGTTTATTTTTTGCAACAACAGATTTTCGCATTTTTTATCTACTTCGGTTACAAGATCGTAAACCCCCGATTTTATTTCCGTAAACAAGCACTTGTTACGAAAATAAGATAATTGAATTTTCCCGGCTTCGCGAGCCCACAGTTCCGCATTAGAAGCGATAGCCTTATATGAGTTTGTAATCATTGGGTTCAATTTAAAGAGGCTAAGATAACTATTTTAGTTGATAAAAAAGTATGATAAGAGAAAAAGATGCGATTTCTCAGTTTTATTTATGTGTTATGGAGAAAAAAACTTTTATTGAGATAGTAGGTTTGAGCTGAATGTTGAACCGTAAAAAATTATTTTTTCATATTATGAGTCTCTTTTGTTCAGATCTGAAATACAGAAATAAAGAACTTTTTCAAAACACCTAAATAATGCAGTAATAGTAGAAAATATGTTTTCTAAAACATTATTCTTTGAAAATATTGAAAAATTTATTTTGTCGCAGTTATCAACACGGAAGCGTAGGCGGAAATACCTTCTTCCCGTCCGGTGAATCCCAATTTTTCGGTAGTGGTGGCTTTTATGGAAATATCGTCCGGATTTACCTGCATAACATCGGCCAAGCATTGTTGCATGGCGGGAATGTGCGGGTTTAATTTCGGACGTTCGGCGCAAACGGTTATATCGGCGTTGCCCAATTCATATCCCTTTTGACGGATAAGAGCGATAGTTTGACGAAGCAAGATTTTGCTGTCTATATTTTTGTACTCATTTGCCGTATCGGGAAAGTGAAACCCAATGTCGCGTAAATTCGCGGCGCCGAGTAATGCGTCGCATAATGCGTGGATAAGAACATCGGCATCCGAATGACCTAATAACCCGAGTGTGTGGTCTATGCGAATACCGCCTAACCACAATTCTCTGTCCGGTACAAGTTTATGTACGTCAAATCCGAAGCCTGTTCTTATTTTCATAGTTTTATCTGATATGGAAATCCAATAGTTTTTTGTCTTCAATATATCCTTGCAAATGATCGTTAACATTTATCCTGCCTACGCCGCAGGGAGTGCCTGTAAAAATAAGATCACCTATTTTTAGCGTGAAAAAGCGGCTTACGTAAGCAATGATTTCGTCTATCGGGAAAATCATGTCGCGCGAGTTTCCCGCTTGTTTCTGTTCGTCATTGATGCGTAAAGAGAAATTTATATTTTGTATCTCCGGAAATTGTTCGGCCGGAATG
>JAFUKV010000201.1 GCA_017467745.1 Bacteroidaceae bacterium
GTACCGGGGGTTCGAATCCCCCTCCTTCCGCAAAAAGCACTGCAATTGCAGTGCTTTTTGTTTTTTCACAAATTTCCTCAACAAAATCTTTCTTTCTGCACACCTATTTAGTCAAACAAAAATTTTATCCAGCAGGAACTACTCTTTCAAACACACGTAAAAAATAATCAATATCGAGAAGATAACAAACCTTCAATACCTTTCATTTAACAACCTAATTTACAGAGCGAAGCATCTGTTTTTATTCTAAAAAAGCCAAAAACAGCGGTGATATTATAAAATAAACTTCTGAATAATATAAAATAATCTTTTGCGCAAAAACTGCAACAAATACGATAAATTTATTTATACACCTAATTATCAATTAAAAACATCTATCCGAATTATAGATCATTATCACTTTCCAGTTTCATTCATACAGCAAAAATTTCTTTTTTCGGTACAAAAGAAACTTTTCACTGCTACAAAAATCTTATATTTGTAGAGGCAGGAAAGATTAAAACAATTATGAGAAAAACACTACTGATATTATGCTTTATTTTTGCATGCAGTTCTTTATTTGCAACAAATGAAATAGACTCTTTATTACAAGTATTAGACCGGACAATAGTAAATACACCCCATTTTATCGCTCAAAAAGAGACTCGTATTTCTCAGTTGAAACAAATGTTACAACAAACCAAAAGTCTGGAAGAAAAATATCAAATCAACACTAAGCTATTTGACGAATATAAAAGATACATAGGCGACTCTGCCCTACATTACATAGACAAAAACAGGACTATTGCCCAAATATTAGGAAAAACAGAATTATCAACAGAAACGAAACTTCACCAGATTTTTATGATGTCGGCTACCGGCCTCTATAAAGAAGCTGCCGATTCTCTCGAATCTATCGATCTGGCAGAATTACCTATTACTCTACGCATAGATTACTATAACCGCCAAATACAATTATGTTCCGGATTAGAAGAATATTCAAGCGGAAATGTAAACTCGTCTTATTATAAATCTAAGATTCAGGTATATTTAGACGCTATCGAAACTCTTTTAGCCCAGAAAAAAGCAATTACGCCAGAAGCAAAAGCAGAATATTTGCGATGGAAGTTTCTTCAAAAAAACGATTTCAGCACTATCGACTTTAACAAAAAACTTGCCTCAACAGACACCACCACAAATGATTACAGCATGACTGCTCATGCCATAGCTAAATATTACCTAAATGAACATAATCTCAAAAATTATGAGAAATATCTGATTTTATCGGCCATAGGCGATATTCGTACAGTTACCAAAGAAAACAAAGCATTACTTGACCTGACATTTCTTTTGTTCAATCAAAAAGAGATAAACAGAGCACACCGGTATATACATTACACATTGGAAGATGCCAACATTTACAACGCTCGTTTAAGAAATATGCAAATAGCCCGCATACAGCCTATGATAAACAAAGCCTACGAAATCAAAAGCCAAAAAGAAAAAGAATGGCTATACGCTTCTCTCGCCGTTATCAGCATACTTTGTTTAGTGCTCGTCATATCTGCTCTTTATATTTATAAGCAAGTGCGCATGCTATCGACTGCCCGCAACAATCTGAAAGAAATGAATGACAAACTGAATAAACTTAATCAAAACCTAAAAGACACCAATAAAATAAAAGAGATTTATATCGGACATTTCATAAATCTCTGCTCTGCATACATCGATAAACTTGAAAATTACAGAAAATTGGTAAACCGTAAAATTTCTTCCGGACAAATAGAAGACTTACAAAAGCAAACCTCTTCTGCGGGATTTATTTCTTCTGAATTGAAAGAGTTCTATACAAACTTCGATAGGGCATTCTTAACTTTATTTCCCCAGTTCGTATCGGAATTTAATACGTTATTGCACGAAGAAGACCGTTTCATCCTCAAACAAGGTGAATTACTCAATACCGAACTGAGAATTTTCGCCCTTATCCGTTTAGGCATAAACGATAGTCGCAAAATAGCTGATTTTCTGCGCTATTCACCTCAAACAATTTACAACTACCGAACAAAAGTAAAAAACAAAGCTATCGTAAAAAGAGATGATTTTGAAGAAATCATAAAGAATATCGGACTTCAAACAACGAATAACATCTACTTAAAAAAAGAGCAAAATAGTATATAACAAACTAATTATCAACTATATCAATTTAGACAAGAATAAAACTATCTACTTTGCATCTACCATATGTTACCATTAACAAAAAATTATCATATCTTTGAATAAACAATTAAGAAAAGATTTATCAACAATAAATAAAAACGAACTACTTAAACCTTAACGCAACTATTATTTAAACCTAAACCTTAACTATTATCAAAAAAAACAGTTTATAAATTGCTGTTTAAATTTTCACCTGCCTATGTGGATCAACTAAACAAAAGCTGATCCACATTGTTTTTTGTTTTTAGCAACAATCATACATTTGTTCCTCCAAAGCATTATTATTTCGTCTTATTTCCATATATATTTTTCGATAGTTCACCCATGCTGTTTTGCATAAAACAGAACATGAAGTTTTATATCCGACAAGTATTGACAAAACCGACCAACCGGCAATAAATTCGCCATACGCAAAAACATCCCCTCCTCTTTTAATTTAAAAGGACAGACAATGATGAGGATGTGTAAGGCAGAACAAAATATGAATACAAAAAAATATTAACCCTACACACTCCGATGCGATACGCAACCACCGACAAGAAACAAGAAAAGGCATCCTCCGATTGGCGAAACCAATAAAGAAGATACCCTCTTTGCTTTGTCAAACAACACGATGACAAAGGCTTTTCACACAAAAAAAATAATACAAGAAACTATATCTATTATACACTCTGCATTATATAACAACGCAGACTATTTCAGGATATACTCATTTGCCAAAGCTGTAAAAGAAGAAACTTGGGCAGTTTCCCATTCGGTCGACTTTCCTAACTCTTTCGCCATAATAGACGCTACTTTCGGCGCTATACGTATCGCAGCGCGAGCATCTACAAACAACGCTCTTACCCGACGAGCCAGTACATCCTCAACCGAAACGGCCAACTCCTCACGCACCGCCCAAATAACATGCGCAACCGTAAAAGTATAATTCGCATCAAGAAGTTCCGCATTTTCAGCACACTCCTTTTCTATCTCCTTTATCTTACTTATATCGCTGCCATACACATAATCCCAGCATGACCGGTCTACATTTTCTTTATATCCATGCAATTTTAATGTTTTCGTAACGCACGGACGCGATTCGAGCCTCCCGATACCGATAGCCAAATTTACAGCATCTTCGGCCATTTCCCGATAAGTAGTCCACTTTCCTCCGGTAATTGTCAAAAGACCGGACTGCGAAGTGTATATTTTATGGTTACGAGAAATCTCTTTTGTTTTCTTGGCATCATCCTGCTGAGGAGCCGCTAACGGACGCAAACCGGCAAAGACAGACAAAACGTCTTTTCGTGTCGGCTTCTTCGTCAAATATTGCCCCGCCTGATCTAAAATAAAATCAATCTCCTCATCCAAAGCACGAGGTTCCAAAGAAGCCGTGTTCAAAGGCGTATCAGTTGTTCCTAATACCACCTTTCCATGCCATGGCACACCAAACAAAACTCGCCCGTCTTTCGTTTTAGGAATCATCAAAGCAGAGCCTCCTCCCAAAAACGATTCATCCACAACAATATGCACACCTTGACTGGGACGAACTTTCTTACGAGCCTCCGGAGCATCCATACGCATAACATCGTCAACAAATACTCCGGTAGCATTTACCACTACTTTTGCTTGCACACGATATGTTTTATCAGAAAGCGTATCAACCGCTTCCACACCGCAAATTTTTCCTTCGCCGTTTTTTATCAGGCCTGTTACACGCATATAATTTAAAACAGTTGCTCCGTGGTCTACCGCACTGAAAGCCAACGTTACGGCCATACGCGAATCATCGAACTGACCATCGTGATAAACCACGCCACCACGCAAATTTTCAGTTAACAATCCGGGAATCTCCGAAAGCGTTTTTTTCTTTGTCAACGGCAACGAACGCCCCAATCCCAACCGTCCGGCCAATAAATCATAACAAGTCAGTCCGATTGTATAAAACAAGCGTTCCCACCACCGGTAATTACCTATAATAAAGCGCATATCTTTCACCAAATGAGGCGCATTCAAACGCATTCTTCCCCGTTCGTGCAA
Source organism: Bacteroidaceae bacterium (assembly GCA_017467745.1). Classification (GTDB taxonomy): domain Bacteria; phylum Bacteroidota; class Bacteroidia; order Bacteroidales; family CHK158-818; genus Gallibacteroides. The sequence continues at coordinate 4,219 of JAFUKV010000201.1, forward strand.
AGCTCCTATTACCATTTGCACATCTCCTTGCGCCAAATAACGAACACCTCCATGAACCAATTTAGTACTCCGGCTGGAAGTTCCTTTGGCAAAATCCGATTGCTCCAACAACAAAACGCTGTATCCGCGACTAGCCGCATCGACAGCCGTCCCCAAACCGGTGGCGCCGCCGCCAATAACAACCATATCCCATTGCCGATTTTCTTCACTAATCGCAGAAATAAGATTCTCTCTTTTCATCGTCTCACTATTTTATACAAATTCGTTTCTTATTACCGGGACAAATATAAACAAAAACAAAGAAACGAAACAAAATAAAAGCAAATATTTTTCATTTTAGACACAAAACGTTTTGTTTCTTTTCAAAAAGATATACACAAATAGTCCGTGCACACTGATTTCTATTTCGATTTTTTCCGTATATTTGTAAAAAATATAATCTCTATCATCATGCTGAGCATAGCAGAAAGACATAAATATATATTAGACCGCCTTAACGAGCAAGGCTACGTAAAAGTTCTGGAAATAGCACAAGAACTTGATGTAACAACTGTTACCATACGTAAAGACTTGAAATATTTAGAAGAAAAAAAACTTCTTTTTCGCACGCACGGCAGCGCCAGCCCCGCCAACCCGCACGCGCCGGATATGAATATACAAGTAAAAGAAAAGCAAAACAGCGATAAAAAACGAAAAATAGCCATTGCCGCAACAGAATTAATAGAAAACAACGATTCAATTATATTAGGCTCCGGCAGCAGTATTTACGCTTTGGCAGAGCAAATAACCGGAGGAAAAAACCTAACGGTAGTAACCTCATCTATCAACATCTCGTACCTATTAAATAAGATAGATGACATCTGCGTTATCCAATTAGGCGGAACCCTTAGAAAAAGTTCACACTCGGCAATAGGAGAAACAGCCATTAAAGCATTCGACGAAATAGCCTGTTCCAAATTTTTTATGGGTGTAGACGGAATAGATCTCGACTACGGGTTAACAACCTCAAATATAGACGAAGCCCGATTAAATCGTAAAATGATTCAATCGTCTTTAAAAATGATCGTACTTGCCGACTCCTCAAAATTCGGACGACGAGGATTCGGAAAGATTTGCAATTTAGACGAAGTAGACGTTATTATCACTGACTCGGGAATATCCGAATCTACCGTCAAAATATTAGAAGAATCGGGTATAGAATTAATTATTGTGGAATAAAATCTATACAAAAAGAAAAGCACGCACAAAATGCAGAATTTTCTTTTTACTTTTTCGTAATAAAACAAAACAAAAATCTTTCTTTTTATTTTGTTTTTTATTTTATTTGCAAGCACAATAAAAACCGTGCAGGAAAACACACTTTAAATCTGCATACAAAACCGAACAATAATGAATAAAGTAAAAAAGGCTCTGGCTGCGGCCAGCGACACAAGAGCCCTCATTATCGGCGAAAACACCTTAACACAAGTAGCCGAACTGTTTCGAGAACAATTTTCGGAACAAACTGCCGTAATAATCGCCGACACTAATACTTTCGAGGTAGCCGGTAAACAGATACAAAATATCCTGTCGAAAGCCGGCGTAGCGCAACTTTCACCCTTTATATTTACCGACCCCGCACTACATGCGGAGTTTAAATATATAGAGCAATTAGAATCGTTTATAAAACAGAATCAAGCCATTCCAATTGCCGTAGGATCGGGCACAATCAACGACTTGACAAAACTTGTTTCGTACCGCTGCGGAAAGCGATATATGTGCGTAGCCACCGCAGCATCGATGGATGGATATACGGCATTCGGAGCATCTATTACCTACGAAGGCGCCAAACAAACATTCAGTTGCCCGGCTCCACAAGCGTTACTTGCCGACATAGGCATCATCAGTAAAGCCCCTTCTAAAATGACCGCATCGGGTTATGCCGACCTATTGGCTAAGGTAACGGCGGGCGCAGACTGGATTGTATCGGATGAACTAAATGTAGAAAAAATAGACGAATGCGCTTGGTCTATCGTTCAAGACGGATTGAAAGACGCCCTTTCTAATCCGGAAGGTTGTAAAAAAGGCGATAAAAAAGCTATCTCCCAACTGATAGAAGGTCTCGTTTTAGGCGGATTTGCCATGCAATGGGCAAAATCGAGCCGCCCGGCATCAGGAGCGGAACATCAATTCAGCCATTTATGGAACATGCAACATCACGTCATGGACGACAACACAACTCCCTCACACGGTTTTCAAGTAAGTATCGGCACACTTATGTCGTTAGCCCTTTATGAGCAGCTATTGAAAAGCGACATAAAAAACATCGACATAGACGCTTGCGTAAAGGCTTGGCCGTCTTTGAGTCAAACCGAAACCGAAGCCATTGAAATGTTTAAAGGCACCGACTTCCCGATGATAGGAGCGACAGAAATAAAAGCGAAATATATTCCGCACGACAAATTACGGGAGCAACTGACACTACTCACCCAAAACTGGGACAATCTAAAAGTTCGACTTCAAAAACAGCTCATCTCGGTAGAAGAGGCCGTAAAACGCCTTCACGCTATCGGTGCGCCTACACAACCCGAACAAATAGGAATATCGCGCGAACGTTTACGCGACAGTATCATCGAAGCCCAGCATATTCGCCGAAGATTTACAATTCTCGACTTAGCTGTCAGAACACGTCTGTTAGACACATGGACTTCCGCAATTTTCGGACAAAACGGTTTATGGCCTATTATTTAACCAACACTTAACACACATAACATGACAACAACCAAATCTTTCAAATATTGGCAGTGGCGAACAATTGCCGCAACAATGATAGGTTACGCACTGTTTTATTTTGTTCGTAAAAACTTCTCCTTCGCCATACCGGGTCTAAGCGCCGAATACGGTATTACAAAAACCAGTTTCGGCATCATCATGACATTAATAACCATTGTATATGGGGTATCCCGCTTTCTCAACGGCATTGTAGCCGACCGCTTGAATGCACGTTACCACATGGCCATCGGCTTATTGCTGTGCGCCATAGCCAACTTCGCATTCGGATTTGGAGCAGATATTAGCAGCTTGATTACCGGTACAACAGACGGACCGCAATTTACCAACACACTAATTCTGTTTTTCGGAATCATCCTTATACTAAATAATTTTTTACAAGGAAGCGGATTCCCTCCCTGCGCACGTTTGCTGACTCACTGGATTCCTCCCCATGAATTGGCAACGAAGATGTCTGTCTGGAATACCTCCCACTCTATCGGAGCAAGCCTTGCCGCCATGTTGTGCGGCTACATTATGGGGACACTTGGAACCAACATGAGCGCAAATCCCGAGATTGTAGCAACCATAGCCCGACACTTGAATGTAGAATTAAGCGACGCCGACAGAATGCAAAGCGTTATAGAATCCGCCTCGCATATCGGAGCTTGGCGTTGGTGTTTCTGGATTCCGGCCGCATTGGCATTTGCCGGATCGATAGGATTATTTTTAATGTTACGCGACACGCCATCATCTGTCGGACTGCCCGAGATGCACAAAATAAATAAGAAAGGAAAAGAAAACTCGGCAGAATACAAAGCATTTATCCGTAAAAAAGTATTCCGCAATAAATGGATATGGATTCTCGGCATCGCAAACTTTTTCGTATATATTGTCCGTTTCGCCGTATTAGACTGGGGGCCTACATTTCTAAAAGAAGCCCGAGACATGTCGCTGACAAATGCGGGATGGACAGTTGCTCTTTTCGAAATATTCGGTATTATCGGAATGCTTGCCAGCGGATGGTTTACCGATAAAGTTCTGAAAGGCATGGCGCACCGTACCTGCGTATTCTGTATGATCGGCGTAACGGTATTCATGACCATATTCTTACTCATCCCGGCCAGCGCGCCTATGTGGGTAATGATTCTTATACTTGCTATGGCGGGATTTTTCATTTACGGACCGCAAGCGCTTATCGGCATTGCCGCCGCTAATCAAGCCACGAACCGCGCAGCAGCCACAGCCAATGGAGTAACCGGACTGTTCGGCTATGCAAGCGGTATCGTATCTGGCATCGGAGTAGGCTTTATGGTCGATTTTTTCAACAAAACCAATCCCGATAAAAGTTGGGACTACGTTTTTATGGGGATGATAGGAATAGCCGTTATCGGTACATTGGTATTCTTATTGATGTGGAAAGCGCAAGCAGACGGATACGATGATGAACACACAGAAAATCAAACAAAAGAAGCGTAATATGGACACAAATACTCAAAATAAATTAGCCCGAATAAAACACGTTGCCCTCGATATGGACGGAACTATCTACATGGGAGACTCGCTTTTCCCCTTTACCATTCCGTTTCTCGAAAAACTTAAAAAGTTGAATATCTCCTATTCGTTTTTGACTAATAACCCGTCTAAATCAATAGACGATTATTTGAGTAAACTTAAAAAAATGGGTATCTATGCAACCGAAGAGGAGATGTACACTACCACTGTGGCTACCATTGACTATATAAAAAGCCACTATCCCAATGCCCGCAAACTATTTCTATTAGGAACGCCGAGCATGATTTCGCAATTTGAAAAAGCCGGATTTACCCCAACCGGCGATAATCCAGAAGACATACCGGATATTATCGTAGCGGCATTCGATTTAACTTTAACCTATTCTCGCCTGTGCAGAGCTGCTTGGTGGATATCGCAAGGCATACCCTATATCGCCACGAATCCTGAC
>JAFUKV010000202.1 GCA_017467745.1 Bacteroidaceae bacterium
AATATACAAACCGTATTAGAAGACACGGAAATTGAGGCATGGCAGAAATTAATACGTGTGTTGACACACGAAATAATGAATACCATAGCTCCCATTATTTCTCTTTCGGAAACTGTTACCGAACGGGCTTGTGAAAACGGAAACAACGAAAAAGAGTTCGCTTTAATGTTACAAATAATGCAAACCATCCACAGACGCAGTAAAGGGCTATTAAGTTTTGTTGAAAATTACCGCAAACTGACTAAAATTCCAACTCCTACTTTTACTCAGGTATTGATACAACCGCTTTTTGACGATATACAGAAACTGATGCAAAATTCCGATGCTAATATTTCTTTCGAGGTTGAGTTTACAGGACTTTATATCATAGCAGACCGAGCGATGATAGAACAAGTGCTCATTAATCTAATCAAAAACGCTTGTGAAGCCCAAAACAATCAACCGTTAAATATTAAGATAAAAGCATCTCAATCAAAAGGAATAACATCTATATCCGTAACAGACAACGGAACAGGTATCGTAACAGAAGCCTTAGACAAAATCTTCATACCGTTTTACACAACTAAAACAAACGGTTCCGGTATCGGGCTAAGTTTATGCCGGCAGATTATGAATTTGCACGGAGGCTCTATTAACGCTATATCCCAAGAGGGACAAGGCAGCCAATTTACACTTCGTTTTATAAATCGAAACGCGCAATTTTACCCCATACCATAAAATCAGATATAAACTCACATTCCGAGCATATCCTTTTCCATATAGGAAAAAAGAAAATGTTTTATCCCTCTTTCTGAAAAAAGCGTTATATTCGTGAGATAAAATATAAAGACAAATTTTTCAAATGAGAAAATTCGCTATATTCATCACTTTGGCATGTGTCATTTTTCCGTCATGCTCGCTACTAAAATTCCAATTAAACGAAGAAGGCGCCGTACCCCTAACCAAAACGGAAATGAATATTCGGGTATATACTCACACCTATATATCCACATTTTTTGCAGAATTAGAAGATGCCGTAGATAGCCTGAAACAAGTTACCGATGACCCGAAAATCATAGGACAATCGCTTGTTTGGCTCATGAATAACGAGAGCGCCATACAAAGCGCAGTATTCCAAATCAATCCCAAAGTAGCATTAGCCGATACATGGTTACTATCTATACAAATGGTTAATTTTTTAGAGCAATACGGTGAAAAATATTTCGGATCTCAAACCTCCATACTATTAGAACCTACGCGAAAATTAAACATCCAGATAACCCAAGCAGCAAAACGAATGCTGAGTAGCAAAGAATACAATAATATGCAAGATTTCGTCTCGAAACAAAGCTATCAGAGCCATATTACGGAAATTAATTTCTCTCGCGATCCGATATATGCCAAATGGCTACAATACAACAACATGCCCGATACGGCAGCTGTATCTACCGTTGGAAGCCTGTCGCAAGTCATAGCCGGATTTTCAGACCGTTTCTCCGTAATGGGCGGGCAAATAGGGAAAATAGCCCAATGGCAATTAGAATTAGCCTCGCTATATACAGGCATCACCCCCGAGACGTTTAAAGCAATAGGCGATTCAGCAAATGTACGCATAGATGAATTTATGGCTCTCATCAACCAGATGCCTTATTATTTAGATACTACATTGGTTAAAATAAGCGGCGACTTGCAAACAATAACCGAGATTATGGACAAACGCATTGCATTGACGATGGCTTCTTTGCAACAAGAACGTTTAGCCATTGAAACAATGGTAGCCCGCGAGCGCGAAATAATAATGAACGACGTAGACAGTATCAGCGTACATATTACACACGCCGTAATGCAAGAGGCCACAGAAATGCTAAAAGATGTTTTGCTATACCTATGTCTGCTCTTTACTATCATCCTGTTTATTCCTTTCGGGTTGGGGTATGCTACCGGGCGGATTTTTACAAAACAGAAATTTCAAAAGAAGAAAAAACAAAACGAAAATAAAACAGATGAAGATTTGCAAAAAGACGAATGATTGATAAAACCGATTCTTTCTTGCTTACGCCTTCAAAAAGCGATTATTCAAAACGGATAGAGCGTGCCGGACGAATCATCGATACGATATACGATGCCCCTAAAAGCATCAAAAGCGATACCGTCATACAACCGGCATTCAGTAATACCCACATCCAAAAATCAAGTTCGATAGGAACAGATGATATATAATAATCTTGCGGATTCAACTTAATTACATGAAACTTACTCTGTATCAAACAAAAAGACAGTCCGACAAGATTACCGAACAACATACCTTTTCCTATCAGAAATAACGAAACGTACAAAAAGGTTTTACGTATAAAAAGGTTAGACGCACCCAACGCCTTTAAAATACCAATCATGTTAATACGTTCCAAAATAATGATAAACAGACCTGAAATCATAGTAAATCCCGACACAACGGCCATCAACCCCAAAATAATCCAAACATTCATATCAAGCATATCGAGCCAACTGAATATTTGCATATTTTGCTCTCTCAACGACGATACATAAAAATTCTGTCCATAAGGATCAGACACCTCATTAAAAGTAAAATAGAGTTCTTCCGTCATGGCATCAACATCTCCGTAATCGCGCAACAAAACAGCAAAGCCATTATATTGGTCAGCGTTCCAGCCATTCAATCTCTGAATATGCCGAACGTCTGCCATTACATACATACGGTCGTAATCGAGAAAATTCGTTTGATATATCCCAACCACAGAAAATTTACGCGCCCGTACATTATCACCTTGTATAAAATAGGTATATAAGCCATCGCCTACTTTCAAATGCAACTTATCGGCAATATGACGGGAAAGCAATACTTCGTTAGAAACTGCCGAATCGGTATAAACAGGGAGTCTGCCTTCAATCAGGTTCTTTTCCATAAAAGCCCAATCGTAATCAGTACCCGCTCCATTCAAAATAATACCAAGAAACTCATTTTCCGTTTTTATAATACCCGGTTTCGAGGCAATCCCTTCAAAACGAGCTATACGGGAATCGTTCTGTAACACCCTCCGCATCGAATCGGACAATGCAACAGGATACGATTCGTACAACGAACTATTTTTAAAATTGGTAATTTGAATGTGCGAACTGAACCCGACAACTTTCTCCCGTACCTCTTTTTTAAACCCCACGACAATAGCTACGGACAGTATCATAACCGCCAATCCGAGCGCTACCCCTGCCATAGCTATACGTATAACAGGCGGAGTTACCTTGCGGTTATCTTCACCGTTATCAAAATGTATTCTTTTAGCTATGAACAGCGGGAGGTTCATAATATTCGTCCGGGATATGCTTCAAGAGCTTTTTCCAAAACGACCAACGCTTTGGCTAAGTCTTCTTTTTTTAGCACGTAAGCGATACGCACTTCATTTTTTCCCAATCCGGGAGTTGTATAAAATCCGGAAGCGGGAGCCATAAATACTGTTTGACCCTCATACTCGAAATGTTCCAGACACCATGCACAAAAATCATCCGCATCGTCTACCGGTAGTTTAGCCACCGTATAAAAAGCTCCCATCGGTATAGGAGAGTAACATCCGGGAATACGATTAAGTCCGTCTATCAAAAACTTACGTCTTTCAACATACTCATTATACGTATCAAGCATATATTCTTCCGGAGCGTCTAACGAGGCTTCCGCAATCAACTGCCCTATCAGAGGAGGACTCAACCGTGCTTGACAAAATTTCATTACATTTTGACGCACCTCTTTATTTTTGGTAATCAATGCGCCGATACGGATACCGCATTCGCTATACCGCTTAGAGACCGAATCTATCAGAATAACATTATTTTCTATACCTTTCAAATGAAACGCAGAAATGTAAGGCGCACCCGTATAACAAAATTCGCGGTACACCTCATCTGAAAACAGAAACAGGTCATATTTTTTTACCAAATCGCGTATTTGGTTCATCTCTTTCTGTGTATACAGATAACCGGTGGGATTATTCGGATTACAAATCAAAATTCCTCGTGTGCGTTCAGTTATCAACGCCTCGAAGTTTTCTACCGAAGGTAACGCAAACCCCTCATTGATAGATGATGGCAATGTCTTAATAATAGCTCCGGCCGATATAGCAAACGCCATATAATTGGCATAAGCCGGTTCGGGTACGATTATTTCGTCTCCGGGATCGAGACAAGCCATAAATGAAAAAAGTACCGCTTCCGATCCGCCGGTAGTTATGATAATATCATCGGCCGTTACGTCGATGTTGAACTTATCGTAATATTTTACTAACTTTTCCCGGTAACTTTTTATTCCTTCACTCGGACTATACTCCAAAATTTTCCTATTTAATTGTCTTACTGCGTCTAACGCAATTTCCGGAGTAGGCAAATCGGGCTGTCCTATATTCAAATGATAAACGGTTATACCTCTCTCTTTCGCTTTGTTTGCCAATGGCACTAATTTACGAATCGGAGAAGCGGGCATTATCTCCCCACGCTTAGATATTTGCGGCATTATTATTGTAATTCTTGATTTTCGTTAAACAAAGTGGCAAATTTATTACTCTTTATCGGATATACCAAATAAAAAAACTATTTAAAATTATAGTTGTCAATAGCATTTTTCAGTTGTTCGAGTGCTTTTTTTACAGTAGCCCGAGCTGTCCCTACATTCATTCGCATAAAACCTTGTCCCTCTACGCCAAAAGTCTCGCCGTTATTCATTGCTAACTGCGCCCGTTTCAACATAAAATTTACCAACTCCGATTGTTCCATACCCAAATCTCTGAAATCCAACCAAATTAAAAATGAAGCCTGCGGAACCATCATTTTTACCTGTGGAATATATTCGGTTATAAATTCTTGAACTAAACGAACGTTACCTGCGATATAATCGAGCAACTGCGACAACCATTCTTCTCCGTAACGATATGCCGCCTCTGCCGCACAAAAAGCAAAAATATGCCCGTTATTCAATTCTGAGGCTTCCAAATATGTTTTCAATCTGCGACGAATAGATTCATTACTAATCACAAAATATGAACTGCCTAATCCCGGCATATTAAACGTCTTACTGGGCGCAGATAACGTAATGCTATTATTTGCGGCAATATCCGAAACGCAAGCAAACGGCAAATGTTTATAGCCCGGCAAAGTAAGGTCTGCATGTATCTCGTCAGAAACTACCAATACCCCATAATGATCGCATAGCTCCGCTATTTTCTGTAATTCTGCTTTTTCCCAGACACGACCTCCGGGATTATGAGGATTGCAAAGAAGCATCATTTTACAATTATCCGATAACTTTTTCTCCAAATCATCAAAATTTATCCGAAAACAGTTTTCCTCATTTCGTAAGGAATTATAAACCAACTGACGTCCGTTTTTTTCCACTAAATTATGGAACGGTGTATAAACAGGAGACTGAATCAATATTTTATCGCCGGGAGCTGTCATGGCTTTTATACAATATGCCATTCCCACCACTATTCCGGGCAGAAATCCAATCTGCTCGGGCGTAACGCGCCACCCATGTCGACGCCATTGCCAGTCGCAAATTGCCTCATAATACGAATCTCCGGCAAAAGTATAGCCTAAGACTTCGTGCTCCACCCGCTTTTTAATCGCATCTATCACACAAGGGGCTGTTTTAAAATCCATATCCGCCACCCACATCGGCAACACGTCTTCCTTTCCGAAATGAGAATCCAGCAAATCGTGTTTTACGCACGATGTCCCACGCCGTATAATTTCTTCGTCAAAATTAAATGTATTCATCTGTGTGTTTAAATAATGCCAAAACCTAATTCGTTCCGTTTTTTTCTCTCTTTTTCTCTAACAAACGCGGATATAGAACATCTTTTACATACATATATCGAGGTTCTATTTCCATCAATTGCTGAAATTGTTGTTCGGCCGCCTCAAAGTTTTCCATTTTCTCATTTACCAAGCCGACCGAAATCATTGTTTGTATATAAAGCCAATTATCGGTTATTTCTCCGGGTGTTTGCTCCATAATAGACAAAGCTCGTTTATAGCAATCAAGCGCTTTATTATTGTCTCCGCCAAACATAGTGGGCATATAAAACAGAATATTCGCATATAAGACATTGACAAAAGCATTGTCTTTACCTCCTTCAATCGCCTTATTGGCATTTTTCAACATTCCCCGAAACAAGACCGTCGCTTTTAGAGGCGAAAGAGCAATACGAAATCCTATAAAATTAGACTTTAAACCAAACACAACCGGGTCTTCCGGTAATTTCTTTTCCACTACCGTCAACAAAGAATCTGCCTTTTTTAGGGCTTGCGACGCTTTATCATTTTGTTTTTTATCAATAAAATGCCCTATTACTCCATAATAATATTGTAAAGTCTGCATCTGCAACTGGGTAGTTTGAGACGGGTTTGCATCCATTTGATTGATAACCTCAATCCATTGAGCCATTTTTCCGTTGATATACAAATTGTATGTTTCTGTTCTGTAATCATTATCCGATGAATATGCGTTCCAAACAATACACCCATAAAAAATGACAACCAACAAACCCCATTTCGGCATAATCTTCATAACTTCTATTTTTTAGAAAATCGTACTGCAACCCAGTTATTCCGCATTTTATACGACACATACTCTAAACCCAAAGATACCGCTTTCGCTTCGATTACAGGTATGTCTTCTTTATAAAATCCGCTCATATACAAAACTCCGTTCTGCTTTAACACCGAAGCGTACACAGGCATATCCTCCAACAATATATTCCGATTGATATTTGCAAAAATAACATCGTACAAACAATCGCCTAATACTTCAGCACCTCCTATACGTACATCAACGTTCGATATTTTATTCAACGCCAAGTTTTCCAACGCATTATCATACGCCCACGAATCTATATCGACAGCCGTTAATTGCGACGCCCCGCGCATAGAAGCCAATATAGCCAGCACCGCCGTACCGCAGCCCATGTCTAAAACACATTTTCCATATAAATCTGCATCCAGAATATATTGCAGCATCAGTCCCGTTGTTTCATGATGTCCTGTCCCGAATGCCATTTTAGGATCAATCGTAATATCATACTCGCATTTCGGTACATTCTTATGAAAAGTACTATGAATAACACACTCTTTGCCTACAACAATAGGCTGAAAATAATTCTTTTCCCATTCTTCATTCCAATCCTCGCTCTTTATTTTCGATACAGAATAACTTATATCGACAGGAAGAAAAAAGTCTGAAATAATTTCCTTTAAACGAACTTCATCAAACAAAGTCTCATCAATATACGCAGACATTCCCGACTGATTCGGAACAAAACTTTCATACCCTATGTCGGCCAACATTCCGGCCAATACGTCCGTAGCCGTTTCGCTTAAAGGTGTAACCGCTACATTCAATTCTATATAATCCATTTTCTCATGTTTAATTACTGCAAAAATAAAGAAAGATTGATGTATTCATACATAAGAAAGAATGTTATTAACTTTTATTTCTTTATCTATAAACAGAAAAAACGTACTTTTGCTCAATCATAAAAGAAATAAACACATGTATTTGAAATATTTTTTTGTCTTATACTGCTTATTCTGTTCCTTTTACGCCTCAGGACAAAGTTATGAACAATGGCTTGACTTATATTTCACACATATAGAAATGGACAGCCTCGAAGCCGCAGAACAGGATTTGAAACAAGCCTTAAAAAAAGACCCGACCAACATACAAAACTCTATGCTCTTATCCAATTTAGGAACTATACAACGGCGTTTAGGTAAAAACGAAGATGCTTTGGTTTCATACAACAGCGCCCTATCTATCTTGCCAAATTCTACGGTTTTTTTAATGAACCGGGCTGCGCTATTTGCAGAAATGAACCGAATGGACGATGCTCTCAATGATTACAGCCGCGTACTTTCATTAGACGGAAAAATACAAGATGCCTATTATCTTCGCGGACTTGTATATATAGAAAAAAAAGATACGGTAAGCGCTTTATATGATTTTAACCGGCTACTTAAAATCAACCCGAACAGTTCAAACGGACGTTTAGGGTTAGCTGCCATACATAAATTAAAACGAGAATACGCAAAATCCATATATCTATACACGGAAGTATTAAAACAAAACCCGACAAAAGCATCTATCTATGCAAGTCGTTCAGAAACTTACTTGCTTGACGGAAAGCCTAAAAAAGCTCTGGAAGATATAAACAAAGCCATAAGTTTAAAAGAAAACGATCCTTTATTTTTTTATATCCGAGCCCGTGTTTTTTTAGCTTTATATGAAAAGGAAAACGCAAAAACGGATTTGGGAAAAGCTCAAAATCTCGGATTCGATGAAGAATTAATTGACCTCATACTAAAACAATTGTAAACAATATCCGTCTATATCAGGCTTTGTTTCTGTTATATTTTTATTCATTGTACATTTTCTAATCCCAACGAGATTTCGTATCTTTGCCGTACGAATGTATAAAATAACGGCACATATTAAACGTCTTTTAATTGAGAACGATAAAGTTATCGTTCCGGGACTTGGTACATTCAAATTGGATTATTCTCCCGCATCTATTGAAAACGAACAATTTATTCCGCCTACTAAACAACTTTATTTCGACAATACGCTCTACCCCAACGATGGTTTATTAGTAAGGAGTATTCTGAAATCAGAACAATCCGATTACGTATCAGCCAACTCCTTAATAGAAAAAGAAGTATTGTCTCTAAAAAAAGAGATAGAAAATTCGTCTACTAAAAGCGTTCTTTTAGAAGGATTAGGCGAATTGCAACAAATGCCTTCGGGATATTTACGCTTGAAAACAGCAAACGTTTTCCCGTTTTTTATCGACGGATACGGATATGAACCGATTTCATTACAACCGGTGTTGTCATCTCGGCAAAAATCCGAAAAAGAAAACCTACCGATAAAAGATGTACGTATTGAAATCTCTTTACGTAAAGATTTTATACATAAAATAGCAACCATAGCAGCTATATTACTACTCATTTTGATATTTCCTACCAAAATAGAAAACGGGAATATTTCTACTACTTATGCAGGTCTCATACCTCCTATAATAAATACGCAGGAAATACCTCATCCGGAAATCACAGAAAACGATATTTCTTCAGAACAACAGGAAAACACGGAACAGCAACAAGCAACAACTACCCAAACAGCCGCACAAAAACAATACCATATCATAATATCCAGTTTGCCATCGCGAGAAGCGGCTCAAATACAAATAGAACGATTCTCTCAAAATGGAATTGACTCTCTATCAACCGTAGAACGAGATAATAAAATCAGATTATCTATCCGTCATTTCAATACGTTAGACGAAGCAACCGTCTATCTCTCCGAATTAAAGGAAACTCGTCCCGAATTATCCGATGCTTGGATACTGACTGTACGATAAATTTTCAAAATAATCAAAGAGAAGGCCACCTCTCTTAAACAAAAAGAAAAATACAACTGTTGTTATTTTAATTCATTTATAAAACTACATAACGATGAAATCAATAGAAGATATCCTGCTAAAACGTACTTCTGTAAGACGGTATGAACGAAAAAAAATAGAACCCGAAAAACTCGAATTTATATATAATGCCATTCGTAATACCCCTACAAGCTATAACGGACAACAATTTTCAGTAATAGCAATAAGTGATCAACTTTTAAAAGAAGAATTATACGCCATTACCGGACAAAAACAAATCAAAACTTCTGCGATTTTCTTAGTATTCTGCGCAGATTTCAATAAAATAAAAATAATAGCCGACTCATTAGGAATAGAATTTCCTGAATTTACCAATACGGCCGACGGATATACAGTAGGCGTCATAGACGCTGCCTTAGCCATGCAAAATGCAGTTAATGCCGCACAAGGATTGGGTTTAGGATGCTGCTGCATAGGATATGCCCGCACAGCCGACCCGGAAAAAATTGCAAAAATATTGAAACTGCCTAAAAACGTATGCGTAGTATGCGGATTGGCAATTGGTTATCCAAACGAATTTCCAGACTTAAAACCCAAACAACCAAAATCGTTGCTCATACACGAAAATCACTATCGTACCGACGACATGTCTAACGAACTGACGGAATACAACCAAACAATCTCCCAATACAATCAAACCCGTAGCGGATCGACAACAACAAACGACTGGGCTTCGCATATTGTAGATTATTATAAGGAAGCAATGAATTACAAAATAAAAGAATACCTCAAATCACAAGGATTCGACATCAAACAATAAAAAACAAGGAGAAACAATAAAAAAGTTTCTCCTTTAATTTTTCAAACGACACAAAAT
>JAFUKV010000203.1 GCA_017467745.1 Bacteroidaceae bacterium
ACCACAGAGCCTACAAATAAAATTTTTGATTCAGAATGATTAACGATATGGTGTACATTATCCGGCTTAAATTCATGTAGAATAGGTACGGCTACGGCTCCGTAAGTAAGGGTAGCGAAAAAAGCGATAGCCCAATTTGACGAATTTCGTCCGCAAATAGCAATTTTGTCTCCATGTTTTACACCGGCCGCTTCGAACATGATATGTATCTTGGCCATTCGGCGGGCAACATCTTTATAATGATAGGTGGCGCCTTGAAAATCGGTAAGGGCTGGCAAATCCCAAGGTTCGCGAATTGCGTTTTCTATATATTGATTAAAGTTTTGAGGCATATTTATGTGTATTAATACTTGTATATTATATGTTTACGAATTAGGTAATTTGTATTTATCTAATTCTTCTTGTAGCGATTGTATCTGCTTTTGAACGTCTTTTTTATATTTGCTATGTTCGGCCTGTATATCGGCTATAACGTTTTTATATTCTTCTATTTTAGCCTGTAAGGATTCTATTTCTTTGCGGCTTTGAGCGTACTTTTTTAATTGTTGATTTCGTGCATCCAACTCCTTGTTTATAGCCAGATTAGTCCGTTTAAATTGAGACATCCGGTTATAAATTAAAAATATAAAAATCCAAGGGATAATTAAGAAGAATAATAGGGCTTTCATCTGAGTTTCAATTTCTGAGGTTTTGTACTTTTTTTATTATGCAGATAAACTCTTCGTTCGTAATTGCAAACGAGCGCTCTTTATATTGGACGAAATCTTCCAAATAGTCGCTTTTTATGTCAGCCAATATCTCTTTTCCGTTTAAAGACAGGCCGTTTAGAAAAGTCTCTATATTCTGCCATACATTGGCGATTATTTCATTGCGGATTTCCCATTGCTCATGTTTATCCAAGTAATTGATGTGCTCGTTTTTGGCTATTAAATAACATACAGCGTAAAACATATCAGTCGAACCGAAAAACGTATTTATGGCTTCAACCGCTTCATTTGGAAGTGTATGTATGAATGATTCGATTTTTGTCATTGAAAAAAACAATTTCATAATTAGCAAAGTTACAATATCTTTGCGGGACTAAAAAATTTCGAGGCAAAAATCATAACTCCGCATCATTGCTTCTTGATTTTAATGATTATTATTATTTTTGCCGCAAGAATGTAAAAATAAAAGAAAATGAAAAAATTGACGCTTCTGTTCACCCTGTTATTTTACACCGTTTTTATATATGCCCAGAATCCTGTTCTTGAAAAAGGAGAAAATGGAAAGTACGGGTTTGTAGATGATGCCGGCAATACCGTTATTCCGTTTATATATGACGTTGCTGATTCGTTTAATGACGGTCTTGCTGGAGTAAAGAAGGGTGACAAATATGGTTTTATCGATAAAGCCGGCAATGCCGTTATTCCGGTTATGTATGACGGTGCTTGGTGGTTTTCCGACGGTCTTGCAGCGGTGAAGGGTGACAAATGGGGTTTTATCAATAAAGCCGGCAACACCGTTATTCCGGTTATATATGACGCTGCTTGGCCGTTTTCTGAGGGTCTTGCTGGAGTAAAGAAGGATGGCAAATGGGGTTTTATCGATAAAACCGGCAATACCATTATTCCGTTTATATATGACTATGTTAATTCGTTTTCTGAGGGTCTTGCTGGAGTAAAGAAGGGTGACAAATATGGTTTTATCGATAAAGCCGGGAAAACCGTTATTCCGGTTATATATGACTATGCTGATTCGTTTTCTGAGGGTCTTGCAGCAGTACAGAAGAGTGACAAAATGGGTTTTATCGATAAAGCCGACAATACCGTTATTCCGGTTATATATGACTATGCTGATTTGTTTTCTGAGGGTCTTGCAGCAGTACAGAAGGGTGACAAATGGGGTTTTATCGATAAAGCCGGTAAAACCGTTATTCCGGTTATATTTGACGGTGCTAAGTCGTTTTCTGATGGTCTTGCCGGAGTAAAGAAGGATGGCAAATGCGGTTTTATCGATAAAACCGGCAAAGCAGTTACTCCGTTTAAATATGAGAAAGTTAAAAAAGGTAATATTGCCGCTTATACCGTAAATGGATTGAGAAAGGAGGTTTATATCGACCGATTAGGACAGGAACATGCTTCGAATACAGAACGGAATCTGGCGAATAAAAACATCGATAATAACGAGATAATTACAAACCGGAATCTGGCTACGGTAGATTGGATAGACTTCACGCCGGAAACATCGACAAAAGATTACGCATTGAAACTCGGTATAAAATCGGACAGTAAGATAGAGGATGTCTCCATAACGGTGAACGACCAAGTGTTTCGGGGTATCAGCGCCGTAACGAACGACGGGTACGATATGACGCTGAACCGTACATTGTCTCTTTCTGCCGGAATCAATACCATTAAGGTAAGTGTTCGTAATGCAGGAGGAGTATCTGCCACCGAGAAAAACGTTACATTTAAAACGCCGCAGGTTGTTGTAACAAAAGATCGCCGGTTAGCATTGGTTTTGGGTAACGCCAAGTATACGGTGCAGCAATTGGTAAACCCGGTAAACGATGCGACAGACCTTGCTTCTAAATTAGAAAAGTTGGGATTCGATGTTATTTTGAAATTGAATGCGGGTCAGGAAATTATGGATAAGGCAATTGATGAGTTCGGCGAAAAAGCGAAAAATTACGATGTCGCCATGTTTTATTATGCCGGACACGGTATTCAAAGCAAAGGCGTGAATTATTTGATACCTGTCGATGCGGAACTGGCTTCGGAGGGCGACTTGAAATACAAATGCGTGAATGCCGGCCGTGTATTGACAAAATTGGAAGAGGCGAATTGCGATATGAAAATCGTAATATTGGACGCTTGTCGGAATAACCCGTTTGAGCGTAGTTGGCATCGGGGCGTAGCAGATAATGGGTTGGCGATAATGAACTCTCCTAAGGGAACGATTATCGGTTATTCGACAGGACCCGGCAGCGTGGCTCAGGACGGAGAAGGGCGGAACAGCCCGTACACGGAAGCATTATTAAACGTATTGGATAAAAAAGGTGTGCCTATTTTGGATTTTTTTCAGCAAGTAACGGAAATGGTGTCGGAAAAAACAAGTGAAGGACAAATGCCTTGGATGTTGAGCGCATTGAGAAAAGGCGATTTTTATTTCAATCCCAAAGCAGAATGACAATGAAAAGATATTTGATTTTACAGGTTTTATTTGTAATAAGTTTAATTACAGAAGCTCAGGAACCGTATTATACCGGGTTGATTCTTGATGATGAGGCTTATGAGCAGATACAACGTAAACCGGAATTATTGACGCGCGATTATACGGTTTTGCCTCGCTCGTATTCGTTGCAGAAATATTGTCCGGAAGTGAAAAGCCAAAGCCAATACGGCACTTGTACCAGTTGGGCAACGGCTTATGCGGCAAGAACAATAATAGAAGCAGTCAATAACGGTTGGACATCGCAAGAACAGATAACTCGGGAAGCGTTTTCGCCGATTTTTGTTTATGCGCAAATTAAGAATGAAGATGATTTAAATTGTCAGCAAGGTTCTTATATAGGAGATGCTTTCGAGTTGTTGAAAACGAAAGGTGTACCTAAATTCAGCCTATTTGATGTGCTTTGCGCAAACGAAATAGGGCAGGAGCTTTTTTCGACAGCTTCCGTTTATAAGATAGATGATTATTTTACGCTTTTCAGCTATTCGTGCAATTCGTATAATGAGAAAATAAATAAGACCAAAAAAGCTATTAGCCAAAACTGTCCGGTTGTTATTTCCATGAAAGTTTATCCGTCGTTTCATACGGCAAAAGAGGCGTGGAACGGTTATGTCGCGGCAGGAGAGAAGCCCGGAAATCACGCCATGTGCGTTGTGGGGTACGATGACGATATGAACGGAGGCTCTTTCCTTATCATGAATAGTTGGGGAACGTATTGGGGAAATAACGGATTTACGTGGGTTACATATCAGGACTATTTCAAATATGTATCTTATGCCGTAGAGATGTATGTCAGAAAAAAGGCTGTTCCGACACCGCAGCCGCAGCCCAAACCTCAGCCACAACCTGTACCGCAACCGATAAAGAAAAATGTAATGTCCGGTTCCATGCGCTTGCAATTGTCTGGCGGTGAGGATATGAAAGTTACATACGACCCTTCATACATTCCGCATTATAAGGCTAATGAGGAATATATATCGGGAACCCGCTATCGTATATATGTCTCGAATGGAGAACCGGCTTATGTTTACATAATAGGTTCTGATTTAAAAAACAGTGTTAGCAAAGTATTTCCTTCTACGGATAAAATAAGCCCGGCATTGGTTTATAAATCAAGTAATATTGCTATTCCCGACGAAAAATGGTATATTGAGATGGACGATACAAAAGGGAAAGATTACGTTTGCGTGCTTTATTCATGTAACGCATTGCCTATCGACAGTATTGTAAAGAAAATAAAAGAGGGGCAAGGGTCTTTTTACGATAAGCTGAAATCGGCATTATCAGGGCGGCTTGTTTCTTCTACAGATGTTTCTTACGGGCGAGATGAAATAACATTCTGCGCTGAAACGGAAGCAACTATTATACCGTTTATTGTAGAGATAACGCATCGGTAATCAGTATAGTTCGGCAAAGAATAAAAGTGATTATAATACATTTTATTCCGTAGTTTCGCTGTTTTGTTACTTTTTGCTATATTTGTTTTGTAAAATAGATAGCATTATGTTCAAAGCAATAGCGATTACTATATTTTCTCTTGTAACATCTCCCGGTTCTGCGTGGAAAAATTTAGCTATAAAAGATGAAGAACACGACTCTTTTTTGAGCCGGTTTGTATATCCGTTGATGGGAATAACGGCGTTAGCGGTATTTGTCAGCTTCTTACTGACACGTACAACTTTCGATTTGCAGATGGCATTGAAAGAAACTATGACCATATTGGTGAGCCTTTTTTTAGGTTTTTTCTCGGCCTCGTTTCTTTTGAATGAAATGATGATCCGTTTTTTTCAAAAAAACTCGGATATAAAGGTCGCGCAACGTTTTACAGGGTACACAATCAGTTTTACAATGGCTGTAACAATTGTCATGTATTTATTGCCGGATTTTTCTTTTTTACGTTTTGCTCCGCTTTATACATTTTACGTAGCGTGGGAAGGTGCAAAATATTACTTGAATATTGCCGATGAGAAACGGATACGTTTTACAGTTTTGGCAACATTGATTTTATTACTGTCTCCGGAAATTATAAAACAGGTAATGTATTTTATAATGCCCGGAATAAAAGCTTGATTCTAAATGAAGTTACCACAACTTAATATACGAAATAAGAGAGCCTCGTTCGATTATGAATTGTTAGATTCATATCAGGCAGGAATTGTGCTTACCGGAACGGAAATAAAGTCTATCCGATTAGGCAAAGCCAGTTTGGTAGATACTTTTTGCTTTTTCAATAATGGAGAGCTATGGGTAAAAAATATGTATATAGCCGAATATTTTTACGGTACATATAATAACCATTCAGCTCGTCGGGATAGGAAATTATTACTGACTAAAAAAGAGTTACAAAAAATACAACGGCTAACCAAAGAGTCCGGATTTTCTGTTATTCCCGTAAAGTTATATATTACGGAAAAAGGGTTGGCCAAGCTAAATGTGGCCATAGCAAAAGGGAAAAAGATGTATGATAAACGAGAATCCATAAAAGAGCGTGAAGATAAACGTAACATGGATCGTTTTTTCAAGAAATAAGCTGTAAAAATAAGTTTAAACGTTTCATCACCTAAAATATTCATTATTATGAAAAGACGCAATTTTATCAAGGGATTAACATTTTCGGGTTTAACAGCAGGGCTGTCTATTGGCAATCTGCAAGCAGAACCTCTGGCTGTTCAAAAGGATGCTGATTTGGTGGCTATAATGGGAGGCGAACCGGATATCATGCTGCGGCGTGCTTTGGAAGAGATGGGCGGCATCGGCAAATATGTGAAGAAAGGAAATAAAGTTGTTATTAAACCGAATATCGGTTGGGATAAGGCTCCTGAAATGGCAGCTAATACCAATCCTATTTTAGTGAAAGAATTGGTTAAACAATGTTTGAGCGCAGGTGCTGTTGAAGTTTTAGTGTTTGACCATACATGCGATAACTGGCAGCGTTCATATAAAAATAGCGGTATAGAGGATGCTGTAAAAGAAGCCGGAGGAAAAATCGTTCCGGGTAATGATGAGTCGATGTATAAAGAGGTAGATCTGCCCAAAGGCGTTACGTTGAAAAAAGCGAAGATTCATCAAGCGTTACTCGATTGCGATGTATGGTTTAATGTACCTTTCCTGAAAAATAATGGTGGCGCGAAAATGACAATCTCTATGAAAAATCTAATGGGTATTGTGTGGGATCGTCAGATATTTCATCGTTCAAACTTAGACCAATGTATAGCTGACAGCTGTACTTTACTGAAAAAACCTGCCTTGAATATTGTAGATGCTTACCGTGTCTTAAAAACAAATGGTCCGCAAGGGAAATCGGAGGCTGATGTAGCGACACTGAAAACTTTATTGGTTTCGCCCGATTTTGTTGCCGTTGATACGGCCGCTATTAAGTTCTTCAATCAAGTTCAAGAAATGGATGTCAACCGAGTTGGTTATATTGCTAAGGCAGAAGAACTCGGAATCGGGGTTTCTGATTTGAATAAATTGAATGTAAAGAGAATAAAACTTTAAAATGAATAAACTAAAATATATAAGAGTCTCTATTGCATCGGTATTTTTTGTTGTAATAGGGCTCTTTTTCTTGGATTTTTTAGATATACTGCCACTTCAACTTCACTCGATACTACATATTCAATGGATTCCTGCTTTATTATATGGTAATGTATTGATTATTCTGTTTTTATTATTATTGAGTTTGTTGTTTGGCCGGATATTTTGTTCAACTGTTTGTCCGTTGGGAATATTTCAGGATATTTTAATACGTGTAGAAAATCTGCTTTTGAAAAAAAAGAAACGGAAGTTGCGTTATAAATATAGAAATCCCAGCAATATATTACGTTATTCTATTTTGTTAGTTACATTGGCCACTTATGTTTTCGGCTTTTCGGCGTTATTGGTATGGCTCGATCCGTATAGTAATTTCGGTCGTATTGTATCTAATATTTTTCGCCCAGCCGTTATATGGATAAACAATCTGTTAGCCGGAACAATGAATGCTGTTGGCGTATATTCCGTTTTTGAAGTTCCTATTAATACGGTTTCACTGTTAGGCGTTGTCGCTTCTGCATTGTTTTTAGCCTTGTTGGTGATTATGACTGTTTATGGCGGCCGATTATATTGCAATACAATTTGTCCTGTTGGTACTGGATTAGGATTATTAAGTCGTTTCTCTTTGTTTAAAGTGCGTATAGATAAGTCTGTATGTACAAGTTGCGGATTATGTGCTATGGTATGTAAATCTGAATGTATAGACAGCAAGGTAAAAGAAATTGATGAAAGTCGTTGTATTTCTTGCTACAATTGTCTCGATAGTTGTAAAAAGGGCGGTCTGCAATTTCAGTATGTGCCTTTGTTTTCAAAATCGGAGAGATCAGGGTCACCGGCTCCAGCGTATACAATCAGTCGGTCATTGTGGAGCATTTCGGGTATCGCGAAGGCGACAACCTGTTCACGTTCAACAAGCGCAGGACTGCTGACCAGATGCTGGCGGCGCTGCCATATCTGGAAACGGTGAAGATCCGCCGTCAGCTGCCCGAAACAGTCTGCATCGAGGTGACCGCCAGCGAGGAAAAATACTGCTTCACGCAGGCAGACGGCTCCACGGTGATCACGTCCCCCTCGTTCAAAGTGCTCCGAATGGGCAGCAATTCCGGCGGTTTGCTCAACATCCGCGGCATGGAAATTCAAACGCCGGTCGCCGGACAGCTTCTGGAGATCCCCGAGGAAAAGCAGGACGCTCTGCACATCCTGCAGGAGGTTCTGACTGCGCTGGAAGAG
>JAFUKV010000022.1 GCA_017467745.1 Bacteroidaceae bacterium
AGATTTTGAACGGGAACAAACATTAAAGGTGCTGTTTGCAGGTACGTATAGTTATAATAATCGCGCGTTGCGCGTACAAGGACAAAATGGCGCAAAAATGCCCGATGGAATGACAAGGTCGTTATCGTCGTATTTTTTCGATTGTATTGTCAAATATCGAGGTTTTGCTTTTTATACGGATGTGATGGGTAGAAAATGTAATTTGCCGATTCTCGATTATGAAACAAACCAATTTGTTTATTCTGGAAAAGGTATTAACGTGCAGACGAGTTATATATTACCGTCTAATTGGGAATTTGCTTTACGAAATTCTACACTGATGCCGGATAAAGAAATTCGTTCGATGGTCGGCTATAAATCATTTAATCAATCGACGTTCGGAGTAACGAAATATTTGATAGGGCACAGTTTGAAAATACAAGCGGATGCCTCATATAATTATCGGGAAAATTCGATAAATGAATACAACCGTTGGGAATTTCGTTTTTCGGTTGAGCTGGGATTGTGATGTTATTGATTTATCAAAAACAGTCTCTTTGCCTATTTCATAAACGAACGTATTTTCCGTAACATTTTTATACCGAAGAAAACCCCTTGAATAATGGTAAATCCGGTTCCGAGCGTTCTCGAAAGAAACCCTATTCGTTCGCTTTGTTGAATGAAAGGGGCTGTTATGTGCTGAGCGGAGGCTATTATTTTCTTTTTTTGTTCGGCTATTTCCGCTTTTACGGAGTCTTTCTGTAAAGCAATATCATCTAACGATAAAATGACACCTTTTTTGGGGGGATATAGAGTATTCATAAATTTGTATTAAAGAGTATCGTTTTCATTTAGAAAAAGTTGTGATAAAAAGCGGATGATAGGGTTGATAATCAGTTTCTTTTTAAAAAGAAATAAGATGATAATCAGTAATAAGTAAAATCCGCTTATTACTAAGAAACTCCACATTAAGCCCATTACCGGCTCCAATAGATAGGCTAAGGTAAACATCAAGTAAAATCCTAACCCGGCGCAAAACACTACCGCCAGCATCAAAAAGATTAAGGTAGAAAGCAATATGCCGGATTTCTCTACACTTTCAAGTTTGAAGAGTTTTGTTTGTAATTCTATATATTTTTTCGTCTCCGAAAAAAGTTCTTTATATGGATTGTTTGTATTGTAGGATTCTTGCATAACGTATAGATATTTATAGAATTAACGTCCTGTTTATAACATTCGTCATGTTATAAACAGGGGTTAGGTTGAGTTGTTTCCGAGAAATAAAATTTCGGATAAGACCGTTTTATTGCTTTGGAGAGAGTTCCTGTGCAATTTTGTCAGCTAATTCATCTAATTCTCCGGTATTGAGTTTAATACCTTTTTCCCGCAGAAGTTCGGCAATACGGTGACGAGTGTCTGAGCCCTTCTCGGGAGCGAATAATACGCCTAATGCAGCACCTACTGCGGCTCCGCCTAAAAAGGCGAGAAAAACATTTAGACCTTTCATAATAGATTGGGTTTTATCGGTTCATTTACAAAGTTAGAAATATTTTTTATTATCGGTTTCGTATAAATTTTTTCACTCAAAAAAATTTATACGAAACCTGTTTTTTATAATAAACCAGTTTGAAGCCAAAAAGTTCTATTGAGCTGTAATTTCTAAAACATGGCTGTTATTTTCTTTTGTAGAAAATACCGGTATACCGACTTTCATCAGATAATCTCCGGAGAATGTTTTTCCATTCGCTTCGATTGATGACGATGTTCCGGGTATTAAGTTTATCTCTTCTACTTTGTATTTTTTGTCTGCGTCAAGTCCGTCTAAACGTACCGGATATGTTTGTTCTCCGTAACGGGGATGAATATCGAAAGCAAATAATACGGCTTTTTGTTTGCTGTTATCGGTGTACATAATGGCTGCATGATTGTTTTCGTATGGCGATACAAGGCGATATTGGTTTCCATTTAATGTAACATTTTCCAATCGTTTGAAATTTTTTACGGCCTGTTGGCAAAAGGCGAGTTCTTTATCGTTCATTTCCGTAACTCGTATATCGAAACCGAGTTTGCACATGGAGGCTACGTCTACTCGGAATTTTATAGGTTGTTTACCCCACGAAGTTACGTGTGCGGCAATACTTTTAGCCGGAAATAAATGCGAATATCCCCATTGAATGAATATACGTTCAACCGGATCGGTATTATCGCTTGGCCAGAACTCTGTAAAGTATTTCAATGCTTCATAATCGCTTCTTCCACCTCCGCCGGAACAAAGCATCATTGGTATATTAGGGTATTTTTCTTTGACCCGTTCCAGAACATTATATAATCCTCGTACATGTTCTATATAAAGGTGCGATTGTTTGCCTTTTAGATAGGGTGAATAGATATTGGTAATAGGGCTGTTGCAATCCCATTTGAAGTAAGCTATACCGGGATATTTCGTCATCAGATTATCTATGACGCCGAATACATAATCTTGTACTTCGGGATTGCTTAAATCCAATACCAATTGGTTGCGGAAATAATATTCTTCTCTATTGGGGAGGTGAATTACCCAGTCTTTGTGTTTTTCGTAAAGTTCGCTTTTGGGATTTACCATTTCAGGTTCTATCCAAATCCCGAATTTCAAATCTTTGGTTTCTGCTTCCGATACTAATTTCCCGATTCCGTTAGGTAGCTTGGTTTGGGTCTCATCCCAATCGCCCAGACCTTGATGATCGCTGCTGCGGGGATATTTGTTAGCGAACCAACCATCGTCTAAAAGAAACATATCCACGCCTAATTTTTTTGCTTCATCGAATAATGCAATCAATTTGTCTTCATTAAAATCGAAATAGGTAGCTTCCCAGTTGTTTAGTAAAGTCAGACGAGGACCTTTTCCGTCTTTCAATTGGTAGGAACGTGCCCAATCATGGAAATTTCGGCTGGCTATGCCTTTACCTTGATTGCTATCAGTGAAGATGAATTCAGGAGTGCGGAAAACTTCTTTGGGTTTAAGTTCATATTCGGAAGCGTATGGATTGATTCCG
>JAFUKV010000204.1 GCA_017467745.1 Bacteroidaceae bacterium
CAAGAAGAAAGAAAATTTTAAAACTTACCAGAGGTTATTACGGTGCAAGAAAAAATGTTTGGACTGTTGCTAAAAACACTTGGGAAAAGGGTTTGACCTATGCTTATCGCGACCGTAAGGCGAAAAAACGTAATTTCCGTGCGTTGTGGATTCAGCGTATCAATGCAGCCGCTCGTTTAGAAGGTCTTTCTTACTCTCAATTAATGGGAGCTTTACACAAAGCCGGAATAGAAATTAACCGTAAAGTTCTTGCCGATTTGGCAATGAATCATCCGGAAGCGTTTCAAGCAATTGTAGCAAAGGTAAAAAATGCGTAATATAATTTCTGAATTATAGATATTGAAATCCCTACCGAATTTTTCGGTAGGGATTTTTTTTGCAAAATCTGGTTGGTATTTGAAATGGGCGTCAGAATCTTATTATTTTTATTTTATAACCTGTCCATTTCCTTTTTGTCAAGAAAAGATATTGTATATTTGTCTATTCTAATTTAAAACTTATAGTTATGATTTTTGCTGTTATATTTGTCGCGCTTATTGTTTTCTATGTTATCGCAGTCTATAATACATTGGTAGTGAAACGCAATTCTATTGAAAATACGTTTGGTGCTATTGATGTAATGTTGAAAAAACGCTACGATTTAGTACCTAATTTGGTTGCATCAGTTCAAAAATATGCTAAGCATGAAGAAAGTTTATTCTCGAAAGTGACAGAGATGCGGTCTAAACAATACGGAATGTTATCTGAAAATGAGAAAGCTGAGTTTGACGGTGCGTTTACACAGGCCAGCCGCCGTTTTTTTGCCGTAGCGGAAAATTATCCGGAATTGAAAGCTTCGGATAATTTTTTGCAACTTCAACGGTCGCTTAATGAAACCGAAGAACAATTAGCGGCTGCGCGTCGTACTTACAATGCGTCGGTTGTCGATTACAATAATGCGGTAATGACATTTCCTTCAAGTTTAATAGCGGGAATGTTCCATTTCTCGAAAAAGAATGTATTGGAAACTCTTGCCGAAGAACGGGTAAATCCGGATGTAAATAAATTATTCAATTCATAATTATTAAATGGATACAAATCGGCGTAGTTTCGACTTGCTATATTCTCGATTAGAGCCTGTATTGATTGAACTTGAACAATATAGAAAAAATTTAAAAGCGGAAGGCTCTAAAAACGGATTGATAGGAGGGTGTATCGTTTTAATTGCAGGGCTATTCTTTATTGGGCAAATAAAAGAACTATATATTTTCTTTGTATTTCTTGCCATAGGTATTTGGCTATTTTGTATCAACAGTAAATCATCGGAAGTTTCTTATTTTTATAAAAATAATATTATACGGAAAATGGTTTCTGCTTTATGCCATAATGCAGAATACAAACCGGAGCGAGGAATTTCTGAATCTCTGTTTTCCGGTAGCGGATTGTTTCCTGCACCGGATCGTTATTCTTCGGAAGATATGATTTCCGGAAAAATAGATAAAACGGATTTTATGTGTTCAGAGGCATTAGCGGAAGAGCGTCATGTATCGTACGATTCGAAAGGCCGTAGACGGGAATATTGGAGTACCTTATTTAACGGTTTTCTTTTTATCGCCGATTTTCATAAAAATTTTTCCGGGCGGACTATTGTTGTAAATGATTCGTTTTTTAAATTCGGATTCGGAATGAAACGGGTAAAATTGGAAAATCCGGAGTTTGAATCTCGCTTCGATATCTATTCAACTGATGGAATAGAGGCTCGTTACATACTTACCCCATCTATGATGGAGCGGTTGATTGTTTTAGATAAAAAATTTCATCAGAAAATACAACTTAGTTATGTAGGTTCGTCTGTTTTTATTGCTATACCTGATAGTAAAAATCATTTCGAAGCCAGTATTTGGCATCCGTTGACAAAAAATGATGTAGAGGCTGAATTTTCTATAATGTGCGCACTACTGGATATTGTCAACGATATGAATTTGAATACACGTATCTGGACAAAAGAGTGATTTATAATATACCGTTATTATGAGATATTTATTTACAGGGCTATTTGTGTCCATTCTGTTTTATTGTTCGGCGCAAAGTCAGACTTTTAAATTCGCATTAATGTCCGATTTGCATGTAACGTCCGATTCTATTGCAGAGAACGATGTAAGGCGTGCCGTCGATCAAATCAATAATACACCCGGAATAGACTTTGTGATTGTCTCCGGAGATTTGAGCGAAACGGGCGATCGCTTGTCGCTCGAAAAGGCGAAATCTATATTAGATGGACTAAAACCGAAATATTACGCGACATCGGGAAATCATGAAACAAAGTGGAGTGAATCTGGTGCAACCGATTTTGGGCAGATATTCGGGTCTGACCGATTCCGGTTCGAACATCAAGGTATATTATTCTTGGGTTTTAATACCGGTCCTGTTATCCGTATGGCCGAAGGGCATGTAGCTCCGCAGGATATTAGTTGGCTGAACGAGAATTTGCAAAAGGCGGGGAAAGAAAAACCGGTTTTTATTGTTACGCATTACCCGTTAATGAAAGGAGATGTAGACAATTGGTATGAGGTAACCGATATGATACGTCCTTATAATATAAAAGTAATTTTAAATGGACATTATCATAGTAATCGTTTAACGGAGTATGATGGTATTCCGGCTATAATAAACCGTTCTACCTTGCGAGCAGGCAAGAAATACGGAGGGTATTCGCTATATGAAATTACGTCCGATTCTATTTTCGTGTATGAGCATTTGATAGGAGAGGCTCCTCGTAAATGGGGTGGATATTCGCTTAAACAAACTTATTATACGGACGATGTTTCTTCTTACGAACGTCCCGATTTTACGGTAAATACCACTTATCCTCAGGTAAAAGAGCGGTGGACGGTCGACACGGGAAATGCTCTCTATTCGTCTCCCGTTTTATACAATAACAGAGTTTATGTAGGAGATGACTTAGGCTATCTAAGATGTTTTCGGCTAAAAGACGGTAAAAAAGTGTGGCAATATAAAACGCAGAATAGGATTGTCGGAACTCCGGCTGTTGATGAGAACGTAGTTGTATTTGGTTCTGCTGATAACAATATATATGGGCTGAATGCTAAAAACGGTAAGTTATTGTGGAAAAGCGCAACTTCTCGTCCGGTATTGGGAGCGGTAACCATTGAACAAGGAATTGCCTATATCGGAGGAAGCGATAGAATATTTCGAGCTATCGACATAAAGACCGGGCATGTTGTTTGGGAGTTTTCCGGATTAAAGGGATATGTCGAAACAAAACCTTTGTTATTTCAGGATAAGGTTATATTCGGAGCTTGGGATAGTTTTTTGTATGCTCTGGATAAAAATAGCGGAGAGTTAATATGGAAATGGCAGGGCCCTCGTACTGGAATGCATTTTTCTCCGGCAGCTGTTTGGCCGGTTGCGGCACATAATAAAGTATTTATTGTTGCTCCTGATAGGGTATTGACAGCCGTAGATGCACAAACAGGAAAATCTGTATGGAGAACAAACCAATCGCATGTAAGAGAAATGATAGGGCTTTCTGCCGATAACGATAAGGTCTATTGTAAAACGATGCAAGATAGTGTAGTTTGTTTTTCTACTGTATCAGATGTGCCGAAAAAACTATGGGCAACGTATGTAGGCTATGGTTATGAGTTGATGCCCTCTATGCTGCTTGAAAAAGATAATGCGGTTTTTGGCAGTACTATGCGGGGAGAGATATTTGCGCTCGATTCCGATACGGGAAAATTATTGTGGAGACATAAGAAATCTAATTCTTTAATTAATACAGTTATACCTTTAAGTGCTACCGAGTGTTTATATACCGGTTCAGCGGGTATGGTCGGGCTTCTGAAAGTAGAAAAGTAATTGTAATGATTAGTCCTAAATAACCGTTATGTTAAAACATTTACAAGAATGTGTTAAAATTGGTATATTCTTTTTGTGTAGTACGTCTAATATCTTTCCCTTTTCTTTTTCATTACTTTTTAGGTGTAATGTTATTTG
Organism: Bacteroidaceae bacterium; assembly: GCA_017467745.1. Taxonomy (GTDB): domain Bacteria; phylum Bacteroidota; class Bacteroidia; order Bacteroidales; family CHK158-818; genus Gallibacteroides. The sequence goes on from JAFUKV010000204.1 coordinate 3,997, forward strand.
GGGGCGGGACAGTGAAAAACAGAAAAGGCAATCTTCAAAATTAGGAGATTGCCTTTTTCTGTTTTCACAAAAAGAGTTATTTTTCTGTCATTATATTATCGAGGGTAATGCTTGCGCAAAATATATAGCGAGGATCATCCTTTTGTAACATCGATTTGTATAATGACGAGATATTGCGTTTTACAGTTCCTTTAAAAATGTTTTTGCCGTTGCATACTATTGTTATCTTTTTATCGAGATCGAACATTTCGTCGTTTAAGAAAATCGTTAGATGAGGGCAATAGTTTTTTTCTATATAGATGGTATTTCCGTTTCTTGTTACGATAATTTCTCCGCCGGGTTCTACCATATTGTTTGGAACGGATAACCAATAGAAAGAATTGTGTGTAACATTGTTATCTTGTTTCCATGCTATTTTTTCGGGATAGGGATTTCTGGTAAAATTTGCCATACATTTAATTCCGGCTTTGTCTTCTCTGTCCATCCAGTGTCCTTTTCCGGCAAGTATATGTACATCGTGCACATAACCTCCGGGATCATTCTGTTGCAGACTGTCTAATACCGTTTTCCATTGTTCCGCTATTTGATTGCGATTGTAGGCGGAGTCGTTAGCACCCATCCAAAGAGCGAAACCGATGTTGCGGAGACTGATAGGAGAGACATCTCCCGGATGCCCCGCCATCATAGCGGCAGCCGCCCAGCGGTCGGCCATACGGGGAGCTAAACGATACGTTCCGTCTCCTCCGGCGGAGTATCCGGTAATATATACTTTATCGGGGTTGACGTCCATCAATACGATAGCGCTTGCAATAATTTGTTCAAACAAGGCATCTATATGAGGTTTATGCCATAAATCCCACGTGTTTAACGGTGCACGGGGAGCTAAATAGATACCTTCTTCGGGTTGGTAAAGTCCTATCTGGTTTTTCCATTGTTGGTCGTTCAATGCAGCCGGTGCACCGCCGCCACCGTGCATGGATATGTATAGGCTTCGCCCTTCGGTTGGTTTTTCTCCGAAAATTTTATAATCGAACCGCATACGAAATTCATCTTCTGTAAATAGTTTTAACTTCCAAGATGAGGCGTACTGTTCTTTTATTTTTTCGGCACGATAATTCCATAACTTTTCGCGAATCGTGTTTGCCTCAGTTTTTGATAATGGTTTATTATAAAAGGGCAGGTGAGTAATTTCGTTTAAATCGGGTTTTGTGCTCAACCATTTTTCAAATTTAGCGGATGTTCTGCTTTGGGCGTATGTAGATGTATCTAAATAATATGAGATAGCGTACAAGACGATAAAGAAGAAAAATTTTTTCATGTTAATTGTTTTCTTTTATAAACGATACCGGCAACATCTTTTTAGAATAAATGTTGCCGGTATAAAAATCTTATTTGCTGAAATTACGGGGAGCTGGAGCGTTGGACGGCAGAGGTTTACGATTTTTCAGCTGTTTCATAACCTCTTCTATGGCTTTGTCTAATTGTTGGTCTTCGCCTGCATATTCTTTTATCGGATCATTATCTATAACAATGTCCGGGTCGACACCATGGTTTTCGATAATCCATTCTCCTGTTTTCGGATCGAAACTGGTGAAGAACGGTACACGCATGTCTGTTCCGTCTATGAAAGGCAAAGAACCGCTAATACCTACAATTCCGCCCCAAGTGCGAGTGCCGATTAGTTTTCCGAGACCTAATGCACGGAATCCCCATGGGAATAGATCGCCGTCAGATGCAGAATATTTGTTTATTAAGCAGACTTTCGGACCGGTTTGTACTGCGTCGGGAACTGTTCCTATGCGGTTCGAGCCGCGACGCATGGTAACCCGATACGCTTCACGGGCAAGACGTTCCAATATCATAGGCGAAACGTTTCCTCCTCCGTTAGCGCGGTCATCGATGATTAAGCCCTCTTTATCTACTTGCGGATAAAAATAACGGGCAAATTCATTCAATCCTTCTACACCCATATCGGGAATGTAGATATAACCTATTTTCCCGCCTGAGGCTTTGTCCACTTTTTTGATATTGTTCTGTACCCAATTGTAATGATATAACGGATATTCATCTGCTATGGGCGTAATAACGATTTTTCGGGCTCCGCTCTTTTCTGCTTTCGTATTGATACCCAGTTCTGTGGGGACTCCGGCTTTACCAACTAAGAGCGAGTACATATCGTTTACAGTATTAGTAGGAATTCCGTCGATAGCTACGATAAATTCACCCTCTTTGACATCCAATCCCGGTTCGGTCAGAGGCGAGTGTAAATCTTTACTCCACGATGCGCCCGGTATGATTTTCTCAATACGGAAAAAACCGCTTTTATCGCGGGATATTTCAGCTCCCAATAATCCGGTTTTGACACGTTCGGGGCGTTCCGTTTATCCCGGATTGATATAAGCATGTCCGCAATTCAGTTCACTGATCATTTCGCCTATTACGTAGTTCAGGTCTAAGCGTGTTTTTACATACGGAAGCAGAACTTCGTATTTCTTTTTCATGGCGTTCCAGTCAACACCGTGCATATTTTCTAAATAAAATCCATCCCGGTATCCGCGCCATGCTTCGTTAAATATCTGCTTCCATTCTTGGGCGTAGTCGGTAGTAATTTTCATATTCGATAAATCGACGGCTTTATTCAGATTTGCTTTTCCGGAAGTAATGTCCGAAATGTAGAATTGTCCGCCTTTGATGAATAATGCATTTTTAGACGCGGGAGCAACGTACATAGAGGCTCCTTCTGCAACGACATTTTCTTCTTGTTTATCGAGGTTAAATACACGGGTTGAGCCTCCGCGGTTATACCAAATATTTTTCCCGTCTGAATAGATGTTTCCATAATAGGCCGGTGGCAGAGGTAATCGTAAAATACGTTCGCTTATGCCTTCCGGGTTGAAAACGACTAAATCGTCCTTTTCAGATTCTTCGTTCTCATTTTTGGACGTGTCCTCTATTTTATTGTCTTCCGAAGAAATTTTTACTTTCGCATCTTTTTCAATAAACGGGGAAGGGGTATTCTCGGAGAGAAGAGTCATATAAATACCGTTCATGTTTGTGTAAACATGGTTCCACTCTAAATTTCCATAAGTAGGAGAGAAGTCTCTCGAAGAGTTGAAGATAAGATATTTGCCGTCTGTGCTGAATACCGGCGATCTGGAATCGTACCATTTATCGGTAACAGCATATTCTTTCTTATCGGCTATGTTATAAAGATAGATAATATTATAATTATTTTCAGCCGGCA
>JAFUKV010000205.1 GCA_017467745.1 Bacteroidaceae bacterium
AGCACTTTGGTAGATTGGAATAACCCGCCTCCGCTAATGATTTTTTGTTTCTTCAACTCGCCTTTTGTGCCGAAAACATACCATACGGTATTGATTTCCGTACTTTGTTTGGTAATTTCATCTTGTTGGCGGTAAGACTCTTCCGTTAATGTTGATACAACATTTTTCATATCGGTGATTGTGTTGCCCAATTCCTGTATTTTGACGTCTCGTTTAGCCAGTTCTTCTTGTAACGAGGCAATCATTGCGGCTTTACTGTTTATTTCATCGGTTAATCGGGCAATCGTCTTTTTCATTTCAGCCGATTGGTATTGTCTGTTTTTTAACTGTGTTTCGAGTTTCTTCAATTGCTCTTTATTGTTTTTCAGCGTTTCGGCAATCAGTTGCATGTCAGATCTTAACCTTTCACGCGTAGACGTAGAGATTTGTCCTGTTTCTTTTGACTGGATAATCAAATAATTTTCCGATTTCTTTATTTGTTGAAATCCCTCTTCTACCTCGTTGAGCGTTCCTAATATTTCTTCAAATTCGGCTTGTGTCTGGGTGGCGGCAAGTTTTAGCGAATCGTTTTGTTGTTGTAGCGCTTTATACTCTTTTGAGCTTTTTACGCACGATGCCAACGGTAATGCGGCAATAACAAGGAGTAATAAAATTTTTTTCATAACCTTCTTTTTTTAGAGTTCGTCAGATTTTTCTGTTTTGTTTTTTGTCTTTTCGGGATAACCCGTTACTACTATAACAATTTCGCCCTTCGGTTCGTTGAGTTTAAAATGTTCGGTTATTTCAAATAGAGTGCCTTTTACGGTTTGTTCGTGGATTTTTGAAATTTCTCGGCTTACGGACGCTTCTCTGTCTGCACCGAAAGTTTCTATGAATTGAGTTAATGTTTTTACCAGTCGGAACGGAGACTCGTAAAATACCATTGTACGGCGTTCTTCGGCTAGTTCTTTTAATCGTGTTTGACGTCCTTTTTTTTGAGGGAGGAATCCTTCAAAGCAAAATCTATCATTAGGCAGTCCGGATGCGACCAATGCCGGGACGAAAGCCGTTGCTCCCGGAAGGCACTCAACATCTATACCTGTTCTTCTGCATTCACGTACTATTAAAAAACCGGGATCGGATATGGCCGGAGTGCCGGCATCGGAAATAAGAGCGATTTTTTCTCCCGATAATATGCGGTTAATCAATGATTCTACGGTTTTGTGCTCGTTGAATTTGTGGTGCGACTGCATGCGTGTATGAATGTCGAAGTGTTTAAGCAGTATCCCGCTGGTACGGGTGTCTTCGGCTAATATCAAGTCTACTTCGCTCAATATCCGTAAAGCGCGTTGGGTAATATCCTCTAAATTACCGATAGGAGTGGGCACTACATACAGTTTCGGCATATACTTTTCGATTTATAATGAGAATCTTTTTTCCAATATGGTTATGAAATCGTTTGTCGTTTCGTCTTCAAAGTTCCATTGGAAATTCTTTTCCAGATAATTTAATGCTTCTTCGGCCGAATGCATTGTGTTTAAAATTTCTATTGTTTTGCACATGGCTTCGTCGCTGCCTCCGAATAAATCCCGTTTAAAACGAAAGCGGTCGTTTAGGCTGATTGCTTTTCGAATGTCTTTGGATGCGATACGTTGTTTCAGAATGTCATCCAATAGCCGTGTCCCGTTTTGTCCGCCTATGCAGTTGTCCGTTGGCGTAGTGTTGACAGGCGATTGCGTTGTTGCCGGGATAGGCTGTTGCGGCTGTTTCGATTCTGCAAGTATGTCCGTTTCTTCATTTGTAGGGGAAGATTGGGTAGGTTCTGTTTTATCTATCCTTTCGGGCTCGTATTTAATGGAAACGGATAAAATATCGTTTTCTTCAATTTTCGGCTCTTCCGGTTCAGGGGTTTGTTGAACGGATTGGGCGATAATAAGTTCTTGCGTTTCTTGAACCGGAGGCAGTTCTTCCATTTGTTGTTGTGTTTCTACGGCCTGTTCCGGTGCAGATGGTTCTACAATCGTTTCCGGTTGTTTACCTGATAATGACGAAATGTTCTCGGCAATAGCCGATGCTTTTTCTTGTGCTAACTTATATAGTATAGACGGAATGTTTCCGTTACATTCGGATATTACTTTCAGTAAATCGTTCAATTCGGAAACCTCGTTGATTATACTGTGTATATTAATTGATTGTGCCATATCTTACTCCTTTCAAAATGTAAAACAAAAATATACAAAAATATTTTGTCGTAATGGAAAGACGTTCTTTTTGTAGTTGATTACCGTGTTAATTAAACTTATTTAATTAAAAGAGGGGCAGGATAATAACATTTTCTCTATCATCTTTCGTAATTGTGAACGATTGCACGTGTAATGATTAACCATTACGATAACGACGTATTTTTTTGTGCCTGAATAATATCCAGCATAACATTGCACATTGCCTATACTGCCGCTTTTAAGTCGTAGTTTTCCCTTGAATTTTGTGTCTTTCAGTAAATTGCTTACGGTCCCGCTTTCTCCTGCTAAGGGGATGGAGTTGATGAAAGATTCTCCTTCTTGGCTATCGTTTGCCATGTATGTCAGAATATCGTTCATGACTTGCGCTGAAATTCTGTTTGCCGTAGAGAGCCCGCAACCGTCGTACATGAAAAGCCCGTTTAAATTGATGCCTTTGTGCTCCCAATACTTCCGGATGCTGCGGATGCCTTTTTGTGCGGATGCCGACGGATAATCGTGCAGAGCGATTAGCCGTAACAACGCTTCTGTGTAGAAATTATCGCTTACTTTATTTATATGTTGTATAATATCAGATAATTTGTCTGATTCGTGTACTAATAATAATTGCCGGTTTGTGGCTGATTTTTCGTTGTTTAAGCTCATTAATCTGTCTGTTGTAGGGGGCTCTTCTATCGAAATACATTGGCCGGAAATCGCATTGCTCAATGTCTGTGCAGCGAATAATGCCGGATCGGGAATATCTCCTTTAACAACGAAGTTTGGTTTGTGGCGAGGGATGGCTCCGCAGAGCGTCCGATTGTTCTGAAAAGGAGCTCCGTATATATAGGCGCTGTCGAAATTAATATTTTTTGATGTTAGGTTGTTCGTAAATGTCAGGTTGGGGACGGTAGGCTCTGTGCCTATGATTTCCGGAATAGTGCCAGCTTCGCCCGATTTAAGTGTCAACCGGTAGCGATTGTCGGCATAATTTACGCCGTAAGCTCCGGCTGCGTAGTAATTGCCCATATCCTCCCATGTCCAATACGGCGAAACACCTTCATTGTCGCAAATGGAGCCATCGGCTATGATTCGTCCCCGTATTGCTTTTATACCGGCTTTTTTTATGGCGTTGATACAGTCTGATATAAAGCGGTCTGGGGGTGTTTGCGAGTTTTCAGAACCTAACGTGGGGTCTCCCGCTCCGGTAATGTAGATGTCTCCCTGTAATGTACCGTCCGGAGTAATTGTTCCGGAATATTCTAATTCTGTCAGAAAACGATAATCAGCACCGTACATATCGAGAGCTGTCGCGGTTGTAACTAGTTTTAAGGTAGAGGCAGGGACAAGACTTTGCTGGATATTATAGTCGGCTTGATATAATCCTGTATTTAAATCGCTGACGCTTATTGATACGGAGGCGTTTTTTAGGGCAGGGTGATTGATGAACGTATCTGCGCCCTGAAAACGCTGGGAAAAGCATAATGCGGGAAAACAAAAAATGAATGACAAACAGAATTTTTTCATATCGTAAAAAATAAAATCAAAGATAGTAGCCTTTTAATGAATATGCAAGCGACAAAAATTTTAGTTGTTTGAAAGATTTTTTAATACGTAAAAAAATCCGTATGTTTGTTCTTATAATGTAATGTATTATTCATGGAACGTAAACCTTATACATTTGATCGGGTTGTCCGTATTGTCTTAACCGCTATCGGAGTTATAGGAACGCTTTATCTAATAAACCGGTTAAAAGACGTTTTGTTGCCGTTTTTGGTAGCGTGGCTTATGGCATATCTTATTCAGCCGTTGGTACAATTCGTTCAATTTGAAATGAAAGTGCGCAACCGTATGCTGGCAATTATTTGTGCGTTATTGGCGATAGTTGCTTTTTTCTCTTTACTGGGGTGGATTTTTATTCCTTCCATTTTGCAGGAAATTGATAAGATGAGAGTGTTGATACAAAATTTCATTGCGCATTCGGATTATGTAGTCTCATTACCTGTCAGTTGGCAAGAGTATATTCGGGAGAAAATAGATATACAACAGTTGACAGAATCATTGAATAGTAAAGAGTTGATGCGGTTTATAGAGAGTGCGCTAAGTAAGATATGGACAATTTTTACAGGTTCCGTTAACCACATTATATCCATATTCAGTTGGTTTATAGTACTGCTGTATTTAGTTTTCATATTGCTTGATTACGATAAAATTCTGATAGGCTTTAAAAGCCTTATCCCCGAAAAATTTCGTCCGGTTGTTTTGGGTGTATTGGGGGATGTTGAATACGGTATGAACCGGTATTTTCGAGGACAATCGTTAATAGCTTTTATTGTCGGGATCTTATTCTCTATCGGCTTTTTAATCGTCGGTTTGCCTTTGGCCGTACCTTTGGGTTTGTTTATAGGCTTGTTAAACATGGTCCCCTATTTACAAATTATCGGTCTGGTGCCGACTATTTTATTGTGTTCGTTGCGTTCTTTTGAAACCGGAGGAAATTTCTGGATTATTCTTGCCGGAGCAATGGCTGTTTTTGTTGTCGTGCAACTGATACAAGATATGTATTTAACACCTCGTATAATGGGAAAAGTAACAGGTCTAAATCCTGCCATTATTCTATTATCCCTCTCTATATGGGGCTCCTTGATGGGAGTTATCGGTATGATTATAGCATTGCCGCTTACTACCTTGATGCTCTCGTATTATCAACGATATATTTTAGACGCTTATGCTAAGCGTAAAATGCCTGAACCAAAGCAAGATAAAAAATAAAAAAGTTTTTGTGCAATAAAAGTTTCGCAAAATATTTGTCAAATAAAAAAAATATCATACCTTTGCAACGCTTTTGAAAATAAAAAGCAACAAGATTGATTCGCTAGCTCAGCAGGTAGAGCACAACACTTTTAATGTTGGGGTCCTGGGTTCGAGCCCCAGGCGGATCACTAAAAGAAAAGCCAAAAGGCGACAACAAAAAGGCAAGTCCTACAAAATTAACACTTTGTGGGACTTTTTTATTGCCGTTTGCCCACCTCGACTGCCACGAAAAGGTTACAAAAAGGCATGTTTTCGTTGCTAATTCGTGACTTGTCCGACCTTTTAAATTACGCTATGAATTGACAAAGAAAAAGAAACAGCTTGTTGAGAATTATAAAGTTCAAGTATTTGAATTCAATATCAAAAAATATAGACTGTTGATATTATTTACTTGCCAATATATTCACTCATGCTGTCCTGTGCCTTGTACCTTTGGCTTAAAAAGAAAAGTAAAATTACGATAGTAGTCAATATTTCAGATAATGGTAAAGCCAACCAAATTCCTGATACACCCAATAATTCAGGCAATAAAATAAAACTTGGAATAAGAAATACCGCCCCACGCAACAATGCAAAAAATGTTGCAGGTTTTATTCTTTCAACACTTTGAAAATATCCTATGGCAGCAATATTTACAATAAAAAATACGAAAGCCGCCGAGAAATAGGGAAAACCCTTTACTGCAATTTGAGCCGCTTCGCTTTCAGTGCTGACAAAAAGTCCCACCAGTACGTTAGGATAAACAGTAAATGCCAATGTTACAATCAAACCGCAAACGACACTTGTTAATAATGCAATGCGTTCTGCTTCAATCATTCTGTTTTTATATCCTAACCCGAAATTATAACTGATAATAGGTTGTGTCGATTGCGCGATTGCATTACCTACCATAAAGACAAAAGGAATATAGTAACAGGCTATTCCAAACGCACTTACCCCATTGTCGCCCAGATAGTGCATAAAAACTTGATTTCCGACAAACATCAGAACCGCCAATGTTGCTTCTCCCAATAAAACAGAAAAACCGATACGGCACTGGTAGCTGAGATTTCGTATAGAAAGACACAGGCTCTTATAACTCCATTTGAGCGGGCACAAACGCAAATGACGTGCATAAAACAACAAATAGACAATGGCTATAAGCCCACCAGCTACAATACTAATGGATGTAGCGAGTGCCGCTCCCATTATCCCCCAACCCAAAGGGAAAATAAACAGCCAATCCAGTATCAGATTTATCACGGCGGTTATAATACTGCACAACATTGCCAATTTAGGAGAGCCATCCAAACGAATGACAAACAAAGCCACCGTTATCCATATTTCAAATATCCATGACGGCACAAACCATAATAAATAATCTGTCACCATAGGCAATAAATATTCGGAAGACCCAAGCATTTTGGCCGTACTTTCAGGATAAATCATTATCAATACAGAGGGTACTAAAACAACAATTGTTACAAACAGCAATGCTTGTGTCACATTCAGCCGGGCTGATTTGTTTTTACCTCTTGACAACTGGATTGAAGCGACTACCGAACAACCTGCCCCGATCATAAGACCGGTTCCTATGACAAGCATCAATAGAGGAATACAGATATTAATAGCTGCAATTCCGTCACTACCGACCCCATGTCCGACAAATATTCCGTCAAGTGCCGTTACTGCCGACATGCTTAGCATACCAAACAAGGTAGGAATAAAGTATTTTCTAAACAATGTAAATACATTCAGTGTACCCAAATCAATCGCATCTCTTTTCATGTTTAATTGTATTACAGGTTATTACATTGATTTTCAAAATCAAAAAGCCGGATAAGCTGATTGGTTTTACCCAGTCATCTTATCCGGCTTTTTTGTCATAGCCCTCCGATGAGGATTACAAAACTCTCTCTTTGGTTTTCTAATTCGTCTGCAAAGGTGGAACTAATTCTTCAAGTATCCAAATTTTCATATAACTTTTAGTGCAGGGTTCAAGTATATATTTTATTATACCTTGTGCTAATATTAGATTGTTTATTCTCAATAGTTTGCATAATTCCCAATTTGAATCCAAGATGTTGGCGTAGATAGGCAACGTTTATTCGGTGTTTATTGTATAGCGGGTGTTTTTTATTTGTTAAAGGGGTGCAAGTATTATAAAAAAACTTCACGACTATTAAAGAAGTGAAGTTGTTTCATGGGCG
>JAFUKV010000206.1 GCA_017467745.1 Bacteroidaceae bacterium
TTGTCTGCTTTTTTATAATATTATTGTTTGGGTTAATAGTTCCGGTAACAAGAGATTTTTTTTGTTTAGTATTGCCGTTTATCCCGATTTTATTATGGATATTATTTATTATAAATAGGAGGAAACAGCCATCCAAAAAGACTGTTATAAAAGTTGTGTATTTTTCGTTAATTGTTTTGTCCGGTTTATTGATGGATAAGTTCTGGAATTCCCATTGCGAGAAATTAGCATATCAAATTTATCCTTTTGATTATGGGTATAAATATTTTGAAAAGTATATATATCCGTTGTTTTCCGGAACTAATTGGGCATTAATCGTATATTGTACGGCTTCTATTTGCAATCCGATAAAAAATAAGTTTTTTCAGGTAATGGCGGCCTCTTTTCTAATGGTCATATTCGATATTTTGTTAGAACAAAATACAGAATTCTTACATTTGTGGAGATGGTATGGCAGTCTGTTGGTTAATTATCAATTTTGGTTTATTTCCGCCATAGCTTTGCATTCTTTGAGGTGTGTGATGAAAGTGGAGGTGAGAAACCGAGTGGCAAATGTTACGTATATAACAATTGTGACAGTATTTGTCTGTTTATTGATGCTTCGTTCTGTTATTTGAAATTTTTTTTGTTTTTAGAGAACAATAGTCTTCTTTATCTGTAAATAAGAATATAATGATATCTGTTGATTATGGGTAATCTGATATTTAAGCCGATAAGTATAGAAGATAAAGAACTTATAACATCGTTTACTTTACGGAGCAATAATCAAAATTGCGATTTCTCTTTTGCCAACATGTGTAGTTGGCGTTTTTTGTATGACAGCGAGTTTACGGTAGTAAACGGTATGTTGCTGATTCGTTTTTATATAGATGATGGACGGATTGTTTATATGATGCCAGTGGGAGAGGGGGATGTGAAGGAAGCAATCCTTTTATTAGAAAACGATTCTCTTTCAAAAGGACATCCTTTGTGTCTGTTAGGGGTAACGCCCGAATCGGTTGATGTTTTAGCGCGTTTGTTCCCCAGTGATTTTAAATTTATTCCGGAACGGAATTATTTCGATTATATTTATCTAAGAGATGACTTAGTCCGGTTGCAAGGGAAAAAATATCAATCGAAACGTAATCACATCAATCGATTTAAAAATGAATATGATTTTTTATATAAGCCTATTACCGACGATGTTCTTTCAGATTGCTTGGCTTTGGAGTCGAAGTGGTGCAGGCAGAATGGTTGTGAGGAGAACGAAGCGTTACAAGATGAAAGAATATCTTTGGCGTACTCCTTGTTACATTTTAGAGAGTTGGGGTTAATGGGCGGAACTATTTGGATTGGCGGACAGATTGCTGCATTTTCGTTCGGAATGCCGATCAATCATAATACATTCGGTGTGCATGTAGAGAAAGCCGATACTTCTTTCGATGGTATTTACGCTGTAATGAATCAACAATTTGCGTCGCATATACCAGACCGATATATGTATGTGAACAGAGAAGAAGATTTAGGAATACCCGGACTAAGAAAAGCTAAATTATCGTATCATCCGGCAATTTTGTTAGAGAAAAACGTGGCAGTAAAACATCGTTAACTATTATCGAAGTGGATAAGGACGAAAAAAAACATCGTATTGCAGAGTTATGGCGAACTTGTTTCCATGATTCGAAAGCCTTTGTCGATTTTTATTTTTCTGAAAAATACAAAGATGAAAATGCTATGGCTGTTATTGAGAATGGACAGGTTTTGTCGGCCTTGCAAATGATACCTTATACGTCTACGTGTTGGGGAAAAACTTTTCCGGTCTCTTATATTGCTGGGGCATCTACACATCCGGATGTTCAGGGACGAGGGGTGATGTCAGGGTTGTTGCGTAGTTCGTTTGGAGAGATGTTTAAACGAGGCATTGCTTTCAGCGTGTTGATTCCTGCCGAAACGTGGTTGTTCAAGTACTATTCCCGTTTTGGATATGCTTCGGTGTATTTCGAAAATAACGTGCGATTTCATATTCCGGCAACAAAAAAACGGGGTGAAAAGAATTTGGAAGAGTTACCGTTATCTCTTTTATATGAGTATTTTTATCGAAAGCAATTATTAAACTCTTGTTGTATATTGCACGATTGGGATGATTTTCGGGCGATAGTCAAAGATATAGAGTCGGAGGGAGGAGCCGTTATCGCCGAATCACAAGGAAATAGAGTAACAGCGTTGGCTTTCGCTTTATATGACGGTAGTCGTGTTTTTATCCCCGAATGGATGTACGATGATGAGGCCTCAAAAAAAGTTTTGCTTGAAAAGAGCTCCGATTATTTCGGTTGTAGTAATGTTTTGTGTCGATCGGTTTCCGATAAGGAGGGAAAGGCATACGGTATGGCGCGAATTATTAGGGTAGAAGATATGTTAACGATTTGGGCTGCTTTACATCCGGAATGTTCATGCTCATTATCTGTTACCGACGAAATTATTTCTGAAAATAACGCTTTGTTTGTTATTGGGGAAGGAACGTGCCGTAAACAATCTTTGATTTCCGGAATGGAGGCGATGGATATAAATACATTATCTTCTCTTTTATTGATGGGTGAAAATAAAAATGGATACGGCTGTTGTCCGTTTCCCAGACAACAACCGTCTATGAGCTTGATGTTCAGTTAATCGCTTATTTGGCTAATGCCTGTTCAATGTCAGCGATAATATCGTTTACGTTTTCAATACCAACGGAGAACCGAATTAAATCGGGAGCAACTCCGGCGGCAATCAGTTGTTCGTCTGTTAATTGACGGTGGGTATGGCTTGCCGGATGCAGTACCGAAGTACGGGCATCTGCTACGTGTGTTACGATAGCGGCCAATTTCAGGTTGTCCATAAATTTGATAGAGACGTCTCGTCCGCCTTTCAGTCCGAAAGTTACTACTCCGCAAGAACCGTTCGGCAGATATTTTTGTCCTAATTCGTAATATTTGTTATCTTTTAATCCGCAATAGTTAACCCATGCAACTTTTTCGTTGTCATGTAAATATTCGGCTACTTTCTGTGCGTTTTTGCAGTGCTGAGGCATACGCAGATGAAGGGTTTCGAGGCCAAGATTCAGCAAGAAAGCATTTTGCGGCGATTGTATAGAGCCTAAATCACGCATTACTTGTGCCGTTGCTTTGGTAATATATGCGCCTTTCCCGAAACTTTTCGTATAAGTCAATCCGTGATAAGAATCATCCGGTTTTGTCAATCCGGGAAATTTATCGGCATGGGCATCCCAGTCGAAATTGCCGCTGTCAACAATTACACCGCCTACATTCGTTGCATGTCCGTCCATGTATTTGGTTGTAGAGTGTATGACGATGTCTGCTCCCCATTCAAAAGGTCGGCAGTTAATAGGCGTGGCAAATGTATTGTCTATAATCAGAGGTACGCCGTTGCTATGGGCTATACGGGCAAATTTTTCAATATCTAATACAACCAATGAAGGGTTAGAGATAGTTTCGGCGAACAAGGCTTTTGTATTAGGACGGAATGCTTTTGCTATTTCCTCTTCCGGAGCGTCCGGATCGACAAAAGTAACCTCGATACCTAACTTTTTCATTGTAACGGCAAAGAGGTTGAATGTACCTCCGTAAATGGTAGATGCGCTGACAAAGTGATCGCCTGCCGAACAAATGTTGAAAATAGCGTAAAAAGAGGCGGCCTGTCCCGATGATGTCAGCATAGCGGCTACACCGCCTTCGAGGGCTGCTATTTTAGATGCTACCGCATCGTTAGTAGGATTTTGCAGCCGGGTATAAAAATATCCGCTTTCCTCCAAATCGAACAATTTGGCCATTTGTTCGCTGGTTTCGTATTTAAATGTTGTACTTTGGTAAATAGGAAGTACTCTCGGTTCTCCTTTTTTAGGATTCCATCCTCCTTGTACGCAAATAGTTTCCGGACTAAAAGATTTATTTTCCATGAATGTTAAGTGTTATTTTTTCGTATCGCAATTTATTATACACTTTTAATAAGTGGCACAATATAATAGAAATTCTTTATTAGGGTTATTTTTGTAATTGTTCGTGCATGGCAGCTGCTGCTCTGCGTCCATCACCCATAGCCAGAATAACGGTAGCTCCACCGCGAACGATGTCTCCGCCTGCATATATGTCAGAAAGGTCGCTTCGCATAGTTTCTTGATTTACCACAATCGTACCCCATTTGCTGATTTGCAATCCTTTTATAGAGTTTGGCACCAACGGATTGGGCGATACGCCTACGCTGACCACCACTTCGTCTACGTCGATGGTTTCAATGGCATTAGGTATGGGAACAGGGCTTCTACGTCCGGATGCGTCAGGTTCGCCTAATTCCATTTTTTGTAACCGCATTTGTCTTACACGTCCCCGTTCGTCTCCGATGTATTCTATCGGGTTATGCAAAGTCAAAAATTCTACGCCTTCTTCTTTGGCGTGTTTTATCTCTTCAATGCGGGCGGGCATCTCTTCTTCTGAGCGGCGGTAAATAATCATAGCTCGTTGCGCACCTAAGCGGCGGGCGGTACGTACCGAATCCATTGCGGTGTTTCCTCCTCCTATGATAGCTACGTTTTTTCCTTTTATGACCGGTGTATCCGATTCAGGATTAGCGGCATCCATTAAGTTGACACGTGTCAGATATTCGTTGCTCGACATAATACCGATTAAATTTTCTCCGGGTATATTCATGAAACGAGGCAAACCTGCTCCGCTGGCTACAAATATTCCTTTGAAATTCATTTCGTGCAAATCATCATATGTTAAGGTTTTACCTATGATACAATCGGGGATAAATTCTACACCCATTTTGCGAAGGTTATCTATTTCTACGTCTACAATAGCGTTTGGTAACCTAAATTCCGGAATTCCGTATTTCAATACGCCGCCTATTTCATGCAGAGCTTCGAAAACGGTAACGGAATATCCCAATTTTATCATGTCTCCGGCAAATGAAAGACCCGCAGGACCGGAACCTACTACCGCTATTTTTATTCCGTTACGTACAGGTATCTCGGGTATGGATATATTTCCGCTTTCACGTTCGTAGTCGGCAGCAAAGCGTTCCAAATAGCCGATAGCCACAGGCTGCTTTTTCATTTTCTGTATGTAGATACATTTTGATTCGCATTGCTTTTATTGCGGGCAGACTCGTCCGCATACCGCCGGTAACGCACTGGTCTGTTTAAGAACTTTTGCGGCTTGTAAGAAGTCGCCCCGTTCAATATTTTTTACGAATGTGGGAATATTTATTTCTACCGGACAGCCTGTCATACAGGTAGGATCGGGACAATCTAAACAACGGCTTGCTTCCGTCACCGCTTCTTCTGCGGTAAGTCCCATATTCACCTCTTCTTTATTCGTGATACGGTATGCAGCATCAAGTTCGTGCATATGTACGCGGGGGATGTCTGTACGATCTTTTGCTTTTTTGCTTTTGCGTAACTCTTCGCGCCATGCTTCGGCACGCAGAGCTGCTATATTTTCTTTGTTAATCATAATAGTACACGTTTCAGGGGATTATTCTACATCTTTGTACGATGAAAGGCGCATCATCATCTCATCGAAATCTACTTGATGGGCATCAAATTCCGGTCCGTCTATGCAGACGAATTTGGTTTTACCTCCCACTGTAATGCGGCAGGCTCCGCACATTCCGGTTCCGTCTACCATAATTGTATTAAGTGAAGCAACCGTAGGAACATCGTATTTTTTTGTCAGTAACGAAACGAATTTCATCATGATAGCAGGACCTATCGTAACGCATAGATTTACTTTTTCGCGGTTAATTACATTTTCTACACCGTTTGTTACCAAACCTTTTTTACCGTACGATCCGTCGTCTGTCATGATAATAACCTCATCCGAATTTTTTTTCATTTCGTCTTCTAATATGACAAGCTCCTTAGTACGGGCAGCCAGAACGGTAATAACTCGGTTACCTGCTTTTTTGAATGCTTCTACTATCGGAAGTAGGGGGGCAACTCCGACGCCTCCGCCGCAGCAAACCACAGTCCCGATTTTGTCTATATGGGTAGCTTGTCCTAACGGTCCTACTACGTCTGTAATATAGTCGCCTACATGAAGTGCACATAGTTTTTCAGAAGAGCGGCCTACGGCCTGTACGACTAAGGTGATTGTTCCTTTTTCTGTATCGGCTGAGGCGATAGTAAGCGGAATGCGTTCGCCTTTTTCTCCCACCCGGACAATAACAAAGTGTCCCGCTTTACGCGCACGTGCAATAAGGGGAGCTTCCACGACAAGTTTTACTACTTTTTCCGAGAAATACTCTTTACTGACGATTTTGTTCATTCTTTAAAATGTATAAGTTGTGTTTATTTTTAATTGTGCAATTTGTAATAAAGTACAAATTTATGGTAAAAAAACGGATTGTGTATATTGATTTTGAATATTTTGTTACGTTACCCGCTTTTTTGTTATAATGAGTGGCGTTAAAATATTGAATTATATTTTTGCTGTCCAATCGGTATAGTTTTGTTGTAAAATAAAAAACCGGATAGTATTTATCCGGTTTTTTCATATAGCTTTTGTTGTTATAATTTTTTTTCGTTGGCTAAACGGAGTATTAGCTCGCCGAATAAGGTGTTTGCCCACGCAAACCATGATCGGGTGAAATCTTTGGGATTGTCTTTATGGAATGTTTCGTGCATGAATCCTGTATCGGCATCGGTATCACGTAACATTTGTACGCACATTTTAATCTCTTCCGGATCATTTGTAGTATTAGCGCGCATTACGATACTCATTGGCCAAATATAGTTGAATCCGATATGAGGACCGCCAACACCTTCACCGGCTTTTCCTTTGAAAAAGTAAGGATTGTCTTCACTTAATATGAATTTCCGGGTATTCTGGTAAATAGGGTCTTCCAATTCTACACAACCAAGGTAAGGTAAAGCTAATAAACTGGGTACATTCGCATCGTCCATAAGCACGTGCGAGCCGAAGCCGTCTACTTCGAAAGCATATATTAATCCGTATTTAGGATGTTTTACGATACCGTATTTTTGTACAGCTTGTTCCACTTCGTTGGCCAGAGTGTCGCAACGGTCGGCAAATTCTGCGTTATTGCGTATTTTGCGCAGCATTTCAGAAAGTTGTCTTAACGAAGTTACGGCAAATAGGTTAGAAGGGATGAGGAACCCGAATAATGTCGCATCGTCCGATGGACGGAACGAAGAGACAATCATTCCTACCGGATTAACAGGGCTTCCGTATCCGAAGTTAAGTAATGTGTCGCCTTGACGGTCTGTTTTGCGTGTGAATTTATACGGGCCGAGATTCTCTTTGCGTTGTTGTTCTTTGAAAGTTTTGTAAATGGATTCCATCGCTTTTTCCCAATTGTCGTCGAATGCAGATTCATCTTTGGTTGTTTTCCAGAAATGATAAGCTAATCGGATGGGATAACAAAGAGAATCGATTTCCCATTTCCGTTCGTGCAATTCGGGTTTCATATCAGTGTTGTCGCTTTCCCACTCGCTACCCGTAGGCCCTTCGTTGAACCCGTTAGCGTAAGGGTCTATCAGTATGCAATTTGTTTGTCTGTTGATAACTCCGATGAGCATATCTTTTAAGCCCTTGTCTTTCCCGGATAAAGCCACATACGGAAAAACCTGTGCCGATGAGTCGCGTAACCACATTGCGTGGATGTCGCCCGTTAAAATAAACGTATCTAATTTTCCGTTTATAATTTTATGTTCACAGGTAGTATCCAATGTATTCGGAAAGCAATTTTCGAACATCCATGCCAGTTTCGGATCTTTGATTTTCTTTTTTGTAGATGCGATAGTCTTTTCTACGATGTCCGACCGGAATTGCCGTTTTTCTACCGGAGGTCGTTTACAAACGTATTTCACATCTTTTATTTGGGTGTTAGGAGTGGCAAACATATTGCGTCCTAACATCATTCCGGCTATTGATAAACTGCCGGCTTTTAAAAAGTCTCTTCTTGTTGACATATTTATTTCTTATTTTAATTGTGTTTTTTTTGAAGTTTATCCTACAAAAATAGTAAATGTTTTGTTTTTGGTATGTCGATATATTTTTTTTAAGCGTGTTTGCGGCGTTCTGCAAAGAAAACGCCACCTAATATGAGCATTGCTCCTAATATGGCGACTGGCGTGATGGGCTCATCAAGCACGGCTGCCGATGTTATTAAAGTAACGATAGGGGTGATGTACAGGTAATTATTTGTTTTCACGCTACCTATATGTTTTACCGCCGTGTTGAACAATGCGTAGCAACATAACGATGCTATAAACCCTAAAAATAACATATTGCCGATTACAGCCGGAGTAAAAAGTATAGCCGGAGAGGTTTGCAGAGGTGCGAACAAAAATATGGGAGACATCGTCAATATTCCATAGAAAAATACTTTACGGGTAATGAATAGCGTCGGGTATCGGTTGTCTATTTTTCGGAGCAGGATGTTATAGAAACCCCATGTAAGGGCGGCAGCGATGGTTAGCATGTCGCCTAACGGGCTTATTTGCAGAACGAAACTCCCGTTGAATACGACAAAAGCAACGCCTGTCATGGCAATAATGGAGCCGACTATAAGGTTTTTGCTCATTCGTTCGCCTTTGATAAAAGCGTGAGATAAAATGGACGTAAAGAGCGGAGCGGTGCAGATAATGAGCGATACGTTCGATGCGAGCGTAATTTGTAAGGCTGAGTTTTCTGTAATGAAATAAAGCGAACCACCGCATATTCCGCATCCGGCTAATGTCAGTTCGTCTTTCCAGTTGCGGGCGAATAGTTTTTTATGAACAAAAGCGCAAAGAACGATGTACGCTAATAGAAAACGGTAGAAGAATATGTCAGAGGGAGCTAATCCGGCAGTTAATAAGATTTTCGTAGAAATAAACGTTGTTCCCCATATCGTGATAGCGGTTAGGGCTATAATATGGTAAAGAGTTGTGCTGTTCCGCATTTTGATGAACTTATAAAAACAATGCAAAGGTATGAAATAAGCCGTGTCTTTTATAAAAGAATGGTGTTCTTTTCCCTTGTATTTCTCATAAAACCAAGTTTAAGAAGTTGTATAGATTTTTTCTTACTTTTAGAAAAAATATGAGGAAAGTCTTGAATTGTATCAGATTATGGCTTTATAAAATTTGTATTCAGAATTGTTGGAGTAAAAGGCGATTTTTAAGAAACAAAATAGCCTGTCTCGAACAAAAGAGACAGGCTATTTAATGGAAAAATATCTTTTTTATTATACGTCGCAAATGCGGATACATTTGGTTAATGACGCTACTTTATCTTCTTCTTTCGGCACGTATTCTTGTCCTACAAAACCTTTATATCCCGATTCAACTATCGCTTTCATGATAGCGGGATAATAAAGTTCCTGTGTTTCGTCTATTTCATTCCGTCCCGGATTGCCGCCCGTATGAATATGCCCTATGTATTGGATGTTGTTTTTAATTGTATCGATGATATTTCCTTCCATAATTTGCATGTGGTAGATGTCGTACAACAATTTAAAATTAGGAGAGCCTATCCGTTTACACAATTCTACACCCCATGCCGTATGGTCGCATTGATAATCTTGGTGACCGTAACTGTTAAGCAGTTCCATAACCAGAACAACATTGTGCTTTTCTGCCAGCGGCATTAGCTGTTTTAATCCCTTAGCGCAGTTTTCCCAACCTTGTTCATCGGTAAGTCCGTTTCTTTTTCCGGAGAAACAAATTAAATTTGTTAGACCTGCTTCCGCTACTTTCGGGATAACTTCTTGATAACTTGCTATCAATTGTTCATGTAAATCGGGATTGTTGAATCCGTTGTCAATACCCAATCCTGCGCCTTGCGCCATTGCCACAGTCAGGCCGTGTTTTTGTACGATAGGCCAATCTTGCGGATCTAATAATTCTATTGATTCTATGCCAATGGATTTGCATATTTTACAAAATTCGTCAAGATCGTATCCTCCGAAACACCATTTACTTACGGAGTGATGGATATTGCCTTTTAACGGTTCGAGCGTGGGAACGGATTCCTTTTTTTCTGTTTTGGAGCAAGAGGTAAGTCCTGTTGCGGTTATTCCGCAGAGGGAGAGAGAGGCTCCGCCTGCTAATACAGATTTTAAAGCAGTTCTTCTGGATATTTTTTTCATTGAATTATAATTTTGTGTTGTTTATTTTTCGGTTTGTATTGATTTCCAAAGATAAGTTTTTTTTCAAAATGAATATATATTGCACGGAAATAAAAAACATCCCGAAAACCGATCGGTTTTCGGGATGTTCTAAAAAGAGGGGGTACAATCTTCTATAACAATTGAGTGTTTTTGTTCTTTGCTTTGCCTAAGGGAATGGATAATCCCAAATATCCGTTTACGTTTTTAGTATTGCTGCCGAAGTACATATAATCTGTTCCGAGCATCAACGGGCCTAATTTGACTGCTAACCCGAATGATTTCATGCAACTTTGTATTACCGAGTAACTGAGGGTGGTGTTAAACCAGCTTTTGGGGCGGTAGTTTGCCGAGAATGTCAATTCAGAAATCGTTTTTATTTTGTTGAATCGGGTTGTAGACAGGACGCCTACTCCAAGACTTTTGTTTAAAAACGCATATTCTCCGCCTAATACAAGAGTCGATGCTAACGACGTTGTGCGAGATTTCTGATTCCCCACCTCAAAACCGAGCAATTCAAAATCCAGAACATCACCATTAGAGGCTGTTTCGTAATAAGGTTCATAGTCTGGGTAAGACGGTCCGAAGTCAGGGTCATAATAATTGTCATAAGAAATCGTTCTGTCGCTGTTGGTAGATGCTACGGATGTAGCGTCTTTCGACCATGAGATGAATCCTAAGTCGAGTACGGCGGCCGAAAGTGTCAAATTGTCGAGCAACTGATATGTCGCTCCCAAGTCTATGGCAGCACCGTAACCCGCTACACCGAAATCATCGAAATCAATATCGTCTATGTATTCTTTTCCATCAAATCCTACGCTGGTTTCCAAGCCTAATCCGTGAAAAGAGGTTTTTAAAGATCCGCGACTTTTTATAATAGATTCCGTTCCGTTTTCAGTAACAGACAGTTGTTGTACATTCATATCTAAATTACCTAAACCTACCAACATTTTTACTTTACCGCCTAATGTCAGCTTTTCGTTTACAGGACGAGAATATCCTACGCCTATTTCAGTATAAGCGTTAATGTTTAAACGTTCGTTACGAATGTCGAATGTATTTCCTAACATCGACTCATCGAAGTTGTCGGTGGCACGCAAATAATTGAATAACGATTTAGGAATAGAGGCGTTTATATCAGTTCTTAGTCCGATATTGGCAGACCAGAAACCCGCGCCTTTGTAAAATCCGAAAGAAATAATATCGGAAGTCAAGTTTACATTCAATCGGTTGTCTGACGATAAGCGATTAAAGAATTTGTCGTTGTTGTAAAAATCATCGTCAGAGTCTATGACATCTATAATGTCTTGGGTCCCTAACGAGTTAGAGTTGGCACTTGCGTTTATTGCGCCGATAACCGGAATTTTTACGTACCCTCTTGTCGGTTGTAATGCAGGGTTCAATTGTATACGGTCTGCTGAGTTTTCCATGAAATAAGAGGTTCTTAGATATTGAGCAGAAACAGGAACCGTTACAATAGCTAATATTAGCGTTGTAATAACATGTTTAGCAAATGGTAATTTTTTAGGTGTCATTTTTTGAATAGCTTTTTTGTGATGAATTTTTGCTCCGTCATTTATGTGTAGAGAAGCAAAATAAATTATAAAATAATTGTTTTCTGTAAATTTGAGACAGCAAAATTAATATGATAATTTTAATTATACCGGTTTTATATGAGCTATATTGTTTTTTTGTCTAAATAAAAATTTGTAAATAGTTTTTTATTAAATAATTATGGGTAAATAGTGTAATATATGTTAGAAATTTATATATTTTATGCAATGATTTGTTTGTTTTTTCGTTGAAAAAAGTGCTTTCACAGGATAGTTTTTGTTAAGGAAGAACATAAAAAAAGCGGTTTATAAACCGCCTAAGTGACTCCGACAGGATTCAAACCTGTAACCTTCTGATCCGTAGTCAGATGCTCTATTCAGTTGAGCCACGGAGCCAAGAAATAAAGATTGCGCAATGTTGTGACTCCGACAGGATTCAAACCTGTAACCTTCTGATCCGTAGTCAGATGCTCTATTCAGTTGAGCCACGGAGCCAAGTGCGATGCAAAGGTAATAATAAATTTAGAAAA
>JAFUKV010000207.1 GCA_017467745.1 Bacteroidaceae bacterium
AAAGCATTCTTATTCATCCACAAGTTTTGAGCTTTCATAACTTGTTCTATCACATCACGTACACATCCTTTTCCGCCCTTATACGGAGATATGTATTTACTGATATTTTTTATTTCGGGTGCTGCATCGGCAGGTGCACAAGGTAATCCAACACGTATCATTACTTCATAATCGGGTATATCATCACCCATATAAACAATTTCATCATAATTCAAATTTGTTTGTTCTACAAAATTATTAAAAT
The DNA here is from genome assembly GCA_017467745.1 of Bacteroidaceae bacterium. Taxonomy (GTDB): domain Bacteria; phylum Bacteroidota; class Bacteroidia; order Bacteroidales; family CHK158-818; genus Gallibacteroides. Next base: position 245 of record JAFUKV010000207.1, read on the forward strand.
CGTTTATCTTCACCTCAGAAGCTAAATAGATATAGGGGATACCCAATGTAATAAAACGTTTTTTTACCGAATCAACACGACAGCCGGATAATATTGCTATCTTATAACCTTGTTTAACTGCTAATTGTAGAGCATATCCGTCTTTTACGTTTACAGATCTCATCGGTTCTCCGTTCGGGTGAACTGTCATTATCTCTGTTGACAAAACTCCGTCTATGTCAAAAATAAACGCTTTAATCTTTGACAAATCATAGTTTATTCGGCTCATTTTCTTGCAGATGTGTATTAACAGCGTACTTATGTATACTGTTACTAAGTTCTTTGTATAACGTTTGTAAGGTTGGAGTATCGGATAAAAAATCTAAATGCTTATTTATAACATTTTCATCATACCGTACCGCCGGACCCGTTTGCGCATCAATCGGATGAAGCGATATCGTTTTTTGCGCCGTTTCTTGTATCAAAGGAATCAACGATTTAAAATCCAGTTTATGAGCGGATAATATATTTTCAGCAATTGCATACATGTGATTGGTGAAGTTACAAGCAAAAACAGCAGCAATGTGCAAATATTGACGCTGTAAAGAAGATGCCCGAATAACGTTATTGCTTAATTGCTTTGCAATATCCTCTAACAAGGCATATACATCAGCGTTTCGAGCCTCTAAAAAGATAGGAATATCCGTAAAATCGACAGGTCTATCTTTACTGAATGTTTGTAATGGATAAAAAACACCGCAACTACTATGGGAGTCGGGAAATACACTAATAGACATACTCCCTGCGGTATGTACCCAAATTCCGTTATTGGGCGGCATTGTTTCCAATAAATCTTTTAATACCGAATCTTTTACCGAAAAAACATATAAATCGGCATCATCCTTGATTTCTAAAATATTTGTGGTCCACGAACAGTTTAATTTTGTTGCCAATTCACGGGCAGATTTTTCTGTTCTACTAAATACCTGATAAATAGAAATTCCCTTCTTTTGCCATGCAAGAGATAAACATGTAGCCAGATTTCCAGCCCCGATAAATATAATTTTTTTCTTTGTTATTTGTTTCACCGAATTATTCATTTACCATTTACCGACATGGACTTTTTCCCATTGTAATTTTTCTTCATCAAATGGTTTCTTAACTTCATCTTTCTTACCGATAGCGATAATAGACAATACTTGCATTTGCAAAGGAATGTCTAATAATTCGCGGACATATTCATCGGCCGGTTTCTCATCTGCACCGAATCTCTCACGAATCTGTACCCAACAACTGCCTAACCCCAAATCTTCGGCCTGCAACTGCATCAGTATAGAGGCAATAGAAGCGTCTTCTATCCAAACATCGCTTTTTAAGGGATCTGCCAATACAATAATTGCTAATGAAGCACCAGCAATTAGCTTTGCTCCGAAATCTTTACATTGAGAAAGTTGTTTCAGAATTTCTTTATCCTCTACTACAACAAATTCCCAGCCATTTGTACGTTTTGACGATGGAGACATCAATCCAGCTTGTAAAATCAATTTTACATCATCAGATGATAACAACTCTTCTGTATATTTTCTAATGCTACGTCGATTCTTTAACAATTCGTGAAAGTTTTCCATTTCTTAATCCTGTTTTGTTTATTGCAAATATACGCAAATATATAGAGAAACCTCTGTTTTTCCAGCATCTCTTTTTATCAAAAAGCGTCCATATTCTGCAACCAAGCTCCATCTTGTGCAATATCATGACATTTCAAACCTAAAAAATCACACTCTTTTTTAAAACTCGACGCTACAATAGAATTCACGTCAGAAGATATTACCACTTGTTCTACTTCATACAAGTGGATTATGTCAGATATACGCTCTTGATATTCTCTACCTATGATAAGCAAGTCTATTTTCAATCGAGTAGAAGCTACTTTATATTTCCACGATTCATCATTGAGCAGTAAGATTCTTTTATTCCCAAATTGAATAAATGGTAAAAAAACAGACAAACGATCCGTCTCAAAAAAATCTGTTATTAGAACGGGAGAAAGCACGTTTATTTTCATCCAATGATTTTGTGCGGCTTTTTCAAATTCTTCCATCGAAAACAACTCATCTGTCGTTATCACATAATTTTGAGGATAATCTATTACATTTACGGAGATGCCACCACGATGATTGTATACAGATATTTCTGAAAACGATTTTGCGGGATGTAAAAATAACAGTAATAAAAATGCGGATATTACAGATAATAAAGTTATTAAATAACGGCCATTTCTCGTATATCCCCAAAGAACAATAAAAAAGATTGTAATTAATCCGAAAAAGACATGTATCTTATCTATCCATATATTTTCAATGGTCGCTCCCGGTAAATCAACAATGAAACGAATAATATAATTTGATTGACTAAAAAGAAAATGGAGAATATCTGAAAGGTAAAAATCCATACATCCACCCGATAAAATCAATAATATGCCTCCTAACAAAAATATAGGAAACAATGGAATCATAATCAAGTTACATATAATGGAATATATCGGAATAGTATGAAAATAATATATAGTTAAAGCCATTGTCCCTATCTGAACAACTGTTGTTATCCAAATCAAAGATATTATATAATTGAAGACTTTATTTTTACTCATTTTCTCATTATATAATGCCGTCATAGATAGGAGCAATAAAACAGATAAAAAACTTAATTGAAATCCTATATCCCATAAATAAAACGGATCATATAACAACATGATGAAAGCTGCTATTGCCAAAGAATTGACAGGATAACTATGCCTTTTTAACAAGTAAGCGCTCATCAAAATAGAAAACATTATGCAAGCTCTTACTACCGAAGGCGAAAGTCCGCAAATGAAGGCGTATCCCCATAACGCAAGAATGGCAACAGAAAAACGCACACGATTATATCCGAATTTTTTGATCGGATATAGTAATCCTAAAATAATAAATGCTAAAATCCCGACATGTAGCCCGCTAATCGCTAATAAATGGGATAATCCTGCACGTTGAAATAAGCCTCGCTGTTCATCCGATAAGTCATCAGTTATTCCCAACAAAACCGCTTTAAAGAAATCCTGCTCTCGCTCTGTTAAAGAGCTCTGTTCAATTATGTTTCGCATCTTTGCTTTTTGTTTTGTTGCGAAACTTTTAATTGAAAATCTATCGTAATGGCCTAAAAATACCCATTCATCCGAAAGAAATTGCATATAATTGATATGCCTCGTTTTCATGTACTCGGCATAATCAAATTCGTCCGGATTACCTGCAGATTTTATCGGAATCAGGCTGTTTTTCATCAATAATATATCGCCTATGCTTAATTGTCGTACACGGTCACTTTGTGTAAAGTATAACAACACCTTTTGCCTTTGTAGATTTTGACAAGAATCATTTTTAATACCATATAGCAGTATGGCATCAAACAATATATGGTTATTTTTATAGCGATGTTCAGATGTAAGTTGAATTTGTAAATAGGGCGTCTGATTGTCAGGAGCTGGTGTAGAACGCGAATCATGCGCATCAAATATCAATATTCCTATAAGCATCCATACAAAACATGAGCCTACACCAAAATAATAACGTGCCTGAAAGAGAGAAACAGCACTCTTTTCTCTTTTATTCAGATAAAACAATAGCAAAAATACACCGCCAAGAGCCGCAGGAATAATCCATAAGAATGGAATATCGATTTTATATCGACAGACAATACCTATAACAAAAGGAACCAAAATTTTTACGAATGGAACTTTTTGTATAGGTAATTTTTTCATTCTCGGTGTTTTTCAAGTATCATAATCACCCGATCATATATCAAAGATTTTTAAGGTTTGATATGGCACTAAGGGGGTCAGCCGCTTTAAACACAAAATTTCCTGCTACTAAAACATCTGCTCCCGCGTCTACCAATCGTTTACCTGTTTCAAGGTTAACTCCTCCGTCAACTTCAATTAAAGCATCTGCATTTTTTTTCAAAATCAGTTCTTTCAGCCGCATTACTTTTTCAACGGAATGTTCTATGAATTTCTGTCCACCATAACCCGGATTAACAGACATTAGTAAAACCATGTCTAAATCAGATATTATATCTTCTAACAGATGTACCGGAGTATGGGGATTTAATGTAACAGCAGCTTTCATCCCCGCTTCCTTAATCTGTTGTACAGAACGGTGTAAATGCAATGATGCCTCGTAATGGATATTCATTATATATGCACCTATACCTTTCACTTCTTTGATGAACTTGGTAGGGTCTACAATCATCAAATGTACATCCAACGGTTTAGTACAGAGCTTATTTACATATTCTAAAACAGGAAAACCAAATGAAATATTCGGAACAAAAACACCATCCATTATATCTATATGGAGCCAATCAGCATCGCTCTTGTTAATCATTTCAATATCTTTCTGCAAATTGGCAAAATCGGCAGACAACAAAGATGGAGAAACTTTATGGTTCATAATTTTGCGGCTTTATTACATTTTATATACAAAGATATAAATTTTTCTGCGTTTTATTTATACATATCGGAAGAAAAGGTGTCGAAGGTATTATCGGAATAGAAAACCATTATTTTGGTTATTTTTTTATACCTGATTTCTATATTTTTTTGAGAATTAGTTTCTTCATCATCAGATGTTTTTTCGTCTTTTTTATCTTCTTTTGAGTTCATTTCCTTGCGATATTCATTGTCGGCATGTCCAATTGGGCTGTTCATGACAATCTCATCGAATATAGACGGTTGGGAATAGTGTGATTTATTGATGTACATTTCTCCTTCACCAAACAGTAACCAGTTAATGGAAATGTCCGGCATCTTGTCGTGTATTTTATATACAATATCTGTACTGGCTTTGTTTCGTCCGTTTAAAATGTGCGATAATGTAGAACGTTGTATGCCTATCATATCGGCAAATTGCGTTGGAGTCAATCCTTTTTGGGTCATTATGGAGGCTATTCTATCTTTCATATCTATGAAATAACGAGATATTTTATTGTTTATGATTGTAAACTAAAATATGATACAAATGTAATCAATTATTTTAATATTATAAAGTCACAAAAGTAAATACAAAATATTTATTTTTGATACAAATGTAAATTCAGTATTATATATCCAGATATAATACTTAAATATATACTTTATTATTATGATATATAAAGCTGGTTATAAAAATATTATCATAGTTTTACTGGAGTATAATAATGCTTTTTATCTTAAAAAATACAATAGATATGTTTTATATTAAATTAATAATATAGATTTATCTTATATCAAACTGGATTATAGTATTTTATAATATTTTATCTATACAAAATATAAACTATAAGTTTGAATTTATATTTGTAAATTACAAAACGGAACTTTGTTTTTTACACTTGTGAATTGTAGTATATTTTACAAATGTATCATGTTTTATATTGATTTTCGCGAAACGTTATTATACAAATGTATAATATTACATCTGTAAACATGATTTTGAGATTAAGTATATTAAATATGTGGAGAACCGGAAATATTTCTGTAAAATATCGTAGTAAGAAAAGAAGGCTTTAATGTAATATTTTATATATTAATTCTTTCAACAGGTCGGCATCGTTGGCGTATGAAGAAGCGTTGTTACCTATTCCTTTTGATTTTGCGTCGTATTCACGAAGAAGTTCTATGATATTTATACATTTGTAAGCATTAAAATTTCGGGCGGCAATAGCGTAATTTCTCGCTTGAAATATTTGTGCCAGTTTTAATTCTTCCCGTATTGTATTTTCCGATTTATTAGGCATAAAATATACGAGCATCAAGTTTGAGAAAAAGTTATATAAAACGCTTAATGTTACGATAAAAGGATTTGTTTTACTGTTTTTCTCAAAATATTGCTGTATCTGATTCGCTTTTAGAATGTTTCTGTTTATAATAGCATTCAATAATTCAAAATTATTGTATTCTTTGCTTATACCCACATTTTTTTCTACAATTGTATCGGTTATGCGGGCATCATTGTTAATTGAGATTATCAATTTGTCTAATTCTCCGCTTAAACGGGATAAATCTGTACCAATATAGTCGGCCAACATTGAAACAGCTTTTGTTTCAATTGTAATTCCCTTTGCCGCAACGTAGTTGTTTATGAATGCCGGCAGGCTACTTTCGTAAACTTTCTTAGACTCAAATACAATTCCGTTTTTTTCTATTTCTGTAAGCAGTTTTTTATTTTTTAATGTGCCGTTTTTATAATTAAGCACTAAAATAGTACTCATTAGAGGCTTCTGGGCGTAAAAAAAGAGGTTTTCAATATTTTCTAACCGTTGGGCTTCTTTTACCACAACCAATTGCCTTTGCGCCATCATGGGGTATCGTTTTGCTTGATTTATGACTGCCGCAACATTGGTATCGGCTCCGTAGATGATGGTTTGATTAAAATCGCGTTCATTTTCATCCAAAGCCATTTTTATAATAGCATCGGTCAACAAGTCTATATAATAAGGCTCTTCTCCCATAAAAAAATACAACGGTTTGAAATTCCGCTTATTAATGTCCGAGAGAATCTGGGTATATGAAATTCCGTTTTTTTTTGCCATATCTATCTGAAAAAGGCTCTTTGTATTTGCATAATTTTGGAGTAAATTTACAGATTAATTTATATACACACAAATTTACGATGAATCAATTAAATCTGTCCTCTTATCCTTTTAAAATAAAAAAGATTGAAGATAAAACATTTATTTTCGATGCGCTTCGTCGTAAATATGTTTCTTTAACGCCCGAAGAGTGGGTGCGTCAACATTTTATCATGTATCTGATTCAAGAGAAGCATTTTCCGGCCGGACGTATAGGAAATGAGATTTCCGTATCTCTTAACGGCCAGAAACGTCGGTGCGATACGGTTGTATATGATAGCTTCGGAACTCCTGTGGTTATTGTAGAATATAAAGCATCCGATGTAACGCTGACACAAGATGTTTTCGATCAAATATACCGTTACAATATTGTTTTAAAAGTTCGCTATTTAATTGTAACCAATGGGAATGAACTTTATTGTTGCCGTATAAATTATGATACATTGTCGGCTCAATTCGTACACGAAGTCCCTAATTATGCAGACCTATAAACGTGTTTTTTATGGGGAATCGTTTCTTTTCCGAAAAAAAGCCATACCGTTGAGATATGACTCTTTCTATATTTTTATTTTTTTCTGGCGCTAACGGCTGCGATAGACAAAAGAATACCTAAGGCTACGCCTAATAATGCAGCGAACAGCACTTGAAATTGGGGTGGTAACAAAAATGTTAAAGTGTGAGCCGGTATCCAAAAAAACGGAATGGTTCGCTTAAAAACGAAATTCCACTGAATATCCCAATTCAGGTCGGCCAATATTTTCCCAAATGGCAACGGAGTTATTAACGCTTTTAGAGACCCACCGCAATTTAGTATATGTGTATCTGTTATTTTATGAACGGTCATAAAGACCGGTCCAAAAGAGGTGTTCATCATAACGCTGATGAGAAATGCGCCTGATAATTTTTCGAGAGAGAATGAGCTTTTCATTGCGTCGGCAACGCCGTCTATTCCCAAACTTTGTACAAAATAGGGGATTCCCGACGAAAAAGTTTTCATTGCAATAGCAATCCAGATACCCAATAGCCCCCAAATAATGGCTCTGGGCATTATACCGAATCCGGGTTCGTTATAAACACCGTTTTTTATTCTTAAACCTATAACTTCTCCTAATGTAGCCAAAATGGCGAACTTAAAAAACGCCATTATATAAGGATGTGCATTGTTAGCAGAAAGATAATAGCTGTAAATAGGTTCTGATATGAAAAACGGCAAAAAACAAGCAATTATGATTATTGCAAATAGAATATCTTGTTTTTTCATCAAGATTGTATTAAAGTTGAATCAACTCTTCTTCGGAAACACTGTGCAACTTATACTTTTCTGCTATTTCACAAGCTTTTTCGTTGTTGTTAGTTCTTAGAATAAGAAAAGCCCTGTCTTTAACAGAAAAGCAATACATGTATTCGATAGAGATATTTTCTTGCGAAAAACATTTCAATTGTTCGGCAAAAGTTCCTGCTAAGGAATCGCACGAAACGGCTATGACATCGCTAAGGTTTGCACTTACATGATTTTCTTTTAATAAGGTGTAGGCGGCCTGTGTGTTAGAAGTAATTAAACGTAATATGCCATATTCGGACGTATCGGCAACCGTTGCCGCTATAATTCGTATTTCGGCTTTGCCTAAAATATCCAGAATTTCGTTCAATCTTCCTGATTTATTTTCTAAAAAAACGGATAGCTGTTTTATATTCATAATAATTGGAATAAAGGTATTTGCTTTTATTTATTGTTTCGTAAATCTCTTACTCTTACGGCTTTTCCTTCCGTTTGAGGCAGACTGCCTTTGTCTACCAGTTTTACTTTTGGCGTCAATAGGATTTCATCTTTCAATTGGCGGGTAATTTCTCGTGTAAGAGATTGTAATTTGCTGAAATCGTCTGTGAATAAATCGCCGAGTTCTACTTCGACGGACATTTCATCGTTGTTGTTTTTTGTTTCTATCGTGATAAGGTAGTTCGTTCCTAATTCCTTAAATTGCATTAAAATTTTTTCAACCTGCATAGGGAAAATATTTACCCCTTTTACGATAAACATGTCATCGCTGCGTCCTTTTATGCGGTCGAGACGACGATGCGTACGTCTGCAGGGGCATTCTCCGGGTAAGAAACGGGTAAGGTCGCGGCTGCGGTAACGAAGTAATGGCATCGCTTCGCGGTCAAGCGTAGTCAACACCAATTCTCCGATTTCTCCGTCCGGTACTGGTTCGAGCGTATCCGGATTTATAATTTCTACGATAAAACAATCTTCCCAAATGTGCAATCCGTTTTGGTAGGTACATTCAAAAGCAACGCCGGGTCCGCTCATTTCAGACATTCCGAAACTATTGTATGCTTTTACGCCCAATAAATCTTCGATTCTTTTTCGTTGCTCGTCCGTATGAGGTTCCGCTCCGATAACTAATGTTTTCAATTTCGTATCACGACGGGGATCTACACCTTGCTCTTGCATTACCTCATATAATCGAGTTGCATAGCTGGGTATAGCATGTACTGTAGTTGTTCCGAAATCGCGAATAAATTTAATCTGACGCAAGGTATTTCCTGCGGCGGCCGGTACGGTCAATGCCCCCAGACGTTCGGCTCCGTATTGAAATCCCAGTCCGCCGGTAAACATGCCATAGCCCGATGAATTTTGAAATACATCCGTGTCGCGTACGCCTACCATATATAAACAACGTGCCACGCGGTTAGCCCATTGGTCTATGTCATGCTGAGTGTGGCATATTACAGTTGGATTTCCGGTTGTACCGCTCGAAGAGTGGAGCCGTACTACTTTCTTTATATCACACGCAACTAACCCGAATGGATAGTTGTTTCTTAAATCTTCTTTCGTAGTGAACGGTATCTTTTGCAAGTCGTCCAAAGAGTTGATAGATGCGGATGTTATTCCCTTTTCGCCTAATGTTTTTTGATAAAAAGGTGTTTGTAAAGCTGTGTCTATGCTTTTTTTCAGACGTTTTATTTGCAAAGCCTCCAATTCGGCTCTACTCATTGTTTCTATTTCGGGGTTGAAATACATAATGGTTATAAAATTCTTAGAATGTGATGACGTTTGCCTTAAAATTATTTATTTGTGTACATATAACGTTTTATACTGCGTTTAGGCGTCTTTTCGAACTCTTCCGATCGTATTATTATTTTTGTTATCTGGCTATATGCCGGTAATTCTTTGTTGAGGGCTATTCTGTTTTCTTCCATTAAAGAGGCGATATTCTCGCCGGTATATCCCGATTTTTCTGCGTTTTCAAAGTCGGGATACACAAGAGCTACCAATTTTCCGCTTTCATCAATAATGATAGATTCGTTTACATAAGGCATATTGTTCAACAAATCTTCTATTTCTTCGGGGTAAATATTTTGTCCGGACGCGCCAAGTATCATATTTTTGCATCGTCCTTTTAAGAAAAGGAAGCCATCAGAATCCAACAACGCTAAGTCGCCGGTTTTCAACCATCCGTCTTTAAATGCCGCTTGCGTAGCTTCATTGTTTTTATAATATCCCATCATTGTATTATCGCCTTTTACCCATAATTCTCCTGCGGTTGTTGTTTTATCGGGAGAATCTATGTGCAATTGCATACGGCTTACGGCACGTCCACAAGAAGCTAATTTGTTTTTTTGCCAAGGCGCGTAGGAGATAAGCGGCGCGCATTCTGTCATTCCGTACCCGACAGTGTACGGGAAATCTATTTTCTTCAAAAATTGTTCTACTTCTTTATTTAAGGCAGCTCCGCCTATAATCATCTCTTGCAAGTTACCTCCGAAAGTTTCCGTTAGCCTATTTTTTATGCGAGATTGCAGTTGAATGTCTACAAATGGAACCATCATCATTAATTTTATCAACGGTTTTTCCAGCAACGGGAATACTCGGGTTTTGATAATTTTTTCGATGATAAGCGGTACGGCTACAATCATTTTAGGTTTTACTTCGGCAAAAGCGTCCATAATTATTTTAGGCGATGGCACACGAGTTAACAAATGAATGTGACATCCCTTAGCAAAAGGGTTTAACAATTCTACCATCAATCCGTACATGTGCGCCATAGGCAACATAGATACACATCCGTCTCCCGATTGCAGAAAGTCTAAATTTTCATAACAAAATTTCAAATTAGACCAGATGTTCCGATATGAAAGCATAACGCCTTTTGAAAATCCTGTAGAACCGGACGTATAATTTATCATGGCCAGTTCGTCTAACGAGTCTTGATAATATTGAATGCTGTCAGCCCTGAAATGATCGGGAAATTTTTTACCGAAATATTCAT
>JAFUKV010000208.1 GCA_017467745.1 Bacteroidaceae bacterium
ATTCAGCGAACGGCTGAAAAATTTTCCGGTAACTATTGAATACCTGAGTCGCGCCCGTAAATCATCGGACATAAAAACAATATTGAAACAATTGCCGGAAGGAAAACCAGATATTATTATAGGGACGCACAGACTTATCGGAAAAGACGTTAAATTTAAAGATCTCGGCTTGCTTATTATAGACGAAGAGCAAAAATTTGGCGTATCGGTAAAAGAGAAACTAAAACAACTGAAAGTAAATGTCGACACGCTAACCATGTCTGCAACCCCGATTCCCCGAACGTTACAATTCTCGCTCATGGGGGCGCGCGATTTATCGGTTATAACTACTCCCCCGCCCAATCGTTATCCCATACAAACCGAAGTACACGGGTTTAACGAAGACATTATCCGTGAAGCCGTCAACTTCGAAATGAGCCGTAACGGTCAGGTATTTATCGTAAATAACCGTATTCAGCAGTTAGATGAACTCGCCGGCATGGTACAGCGTTTAATACCGGACGCCCGCATCCGTATCGGACACGGACAAATGGAACCTGAAAAATTAGAACAAGTAATTCTTGATTTTGCCAACTACGATTATGACGTTTTAGTAGCGACAACTATCATAGAATCAGGCATAGATATACCGAATACCAATACTATCATTATCAATAATGCTCAAAATTTCGGATTGAGTGAACTGCATCAATTGAGAGGTCGTGTAGGACGGAGCAATAAAAAGGCTTTTTGTTATCTATTAGTTCCTCCTTTGCGTACCCTTACTGCCGATGCGCGTCGTCGTTTACAAGCTATCGAAAATTTTTCCGATTTAGGAAGCGGTATACACATTGCCATGCAAGACCTCGACATACGAGGAGCAGGTAATCTCTTAGGTGCGGAACAAAGCGGATTCATTGCCGATTTAGGATATGAGACATATCAGAAAATTTTAAAAGAGGCCGTAACGGAATTGAAAAATGACGAGTTTAGCGAACTATACCGCAATGAAAACGACGAAAAAGAAGAAATGCCCGGATATGTAGCCGAATGTATCGTAGAGTCGGATCTCGAACTGTTATTTCCCAGCGACTACATTCCGAACGACTCCGAACGTATCTCCCTTTACCAACAATTAGATGAAATGGAAAGAGAAACAGATATTAAAAAATTCGTTGAACAATTGGAAGACCGCTTCGGACGAATCCCCCACCAGGTACGCGAACTGGTACGCATTGTTACTTTACGACGTTTAGGGAAACAATTAGGATTGGAAAAAATAGCGTTAAAACAAAATAAGATGTACCTATATTTTATCAGCGATGAAAAAAGTAACTATTTTCAGTCATCGCAATTCGGAAAGATACTCTTTTATCTGCAACATCACGCCCGCACATGCAAATTAAGAGATATAAAAGGTAAACGCTCCATGTCGATAGATCGAGTGGAAACTGTCGAAACCGCAATTTCTACTCTACAAGAGATTCTTACCAACAATGCAATTTAAAATTTGCATAAGACATATATAATGTCAGATTATTATGAAAAATTCTGAAATTCTGCATCAAGATATCGCATAACAGTTATATGAATACAAACGCAAGCACGCAATTCATATCTGCTATTTTTATTACTTTTGCAGCACTCTATATTTAAAAAACTTACAATGATAAAAGAGCTTTTAAAACATCGCATACTTATTTTAGACGGTGCGATGGGAACAATGATTCAACGTTACAACCTAACCGAAAAAGATTATAGCGGAACTCTGTTTGCCGATTCTCAGGTTCAATTGAAAGGAAATAACGACTTGTTGTGCCTTACCAAACCGGAAATCATAGAACAAATACATGAGGCCTACTTAAAAGCCGGAGCCGACATTATAGAAACAAACACCTTCAACGCCACATCCGTATCGATGAGCGACTATAATATGCAGTCGTATGTAAGCCAAATCAATAAAGAGGCGACTGCGCTGGCAAAAAAAATCGCAAAGAAATATACAGACATAACTCCGGAAAAGCCCCGTTTCGTAGCCGGATCAATCGGTCCGACAAACAAAACCTGTTCCATGTCGCCCGATGTAAATGATCCGGCATTTCGCACGCTCACTTTCGACGAACTCACCCTTTCATATCAAGAACAAATTACCGCTTTGTTAGAAGGCGGCGTAGACCTGTTGTTAATTGAGACTATTTTCGACACATTAAACGCCAAAGCCGCTTTATACGCGGCGCAAGAATGTATGCGAATAACCGGACGCACCGTTCCGATAATGCTCTCTGTAACATTGTCAGATAGCGGCGGGCGTACATTATCCGGACAAACATTAGATGCTTTCGTAACATCAATACGACATATGGATATTCTTTCGGTCGGTCTGAACTGCTCGTTCGGCGCACGAGATATGAAACCGTTCTTAAAGCAATTGTCCGACACTGTACCCTATTATATCAGCGCATATCCGAATGCCGGATTACCCAACCGTTTCGGCGAATACGACGAAACGCCCGAAACAATGGCTGAACAGATAAAAGAATACATCGACGAACATTTAGTAAACATCATAGGCGGATGTTGCGGAACCACACCTGACCACATAACTAAATATGAATCTCTCATAAAAAACGCCACTGTACGTAAGCCGGTACAACGTACACAATCGTTGCAACTTTCCGGACTGGAAATGCTTGAAATTACTCCCGAAAAAAACTTTGTAAACGTAGGAGAACGTTGCAATGTAGCCGGATCTCGCAAATTTTTACGGTTAATCAAAGAGAAAAAATACGATGAAGCTCTGCTTATAGCCCGCCAACAAGTTGAGGATGGCGCACAGATTCTCGATATAAACATGGACGACGCCATGCTCGAAACACGGCAAGAAATGACGCATTTCTTAAATCTGATCGCTTCCGAACCCGATATCGCCCGCCTGCCGGTTATGGTAGATTCTTCAAAATGGGATGTTATCGTATCCGGATTGAAATGTATTCAGGGAAAGTCTATCGTAAATTCAATATCTCTAAAAGAAGGAGAAAACGTATTCTTAGAACATGCTCGTATCATCAAACAATTAGGAGCCGCTATCGTGGTAATGGCTTTCGATGAAAAAGGGCAAGCAGATACTTTTGAAAGGAAAATCGAAGTTTGCGAACGGGCATACCGTCTTTTGGTTCAACAAGCCGGAATAGATCCGAATGATATTATATTCGACCCGAATGTGCTGGCTATCGCTACCGGCATAGACGAACATCTTAACTACGGCATAGACTTCATCCGAGCTACCCGCTGGATAAAAGAAAATCTTCCGAATGCAAAAGTAAGCGGAGGAGTAAGCAACTTGTCGTTTTCTTTCAGAGGGAACAATTATATACGTGAAGCTATACATGCCGTATTTTTATATCATGCCATAGCCGCCGGAATGGATATGGGTATTGTTAATCCCGCCACATCGGTTACATATTCCGATATCCCCAAAGACACGTTAACAATTATCGAAGACGTGATTTTCAACCGCCATCCGGACGCTACCGAACGTTTGATAGAGTTGGCTGAAAAAATGAAAAATGAAAAAAACGCTTCTCCCGTTGAAAAAACAGACGAATGGTCTACCCTACCTTTGGACGAACGTTTGCAACAAGCTTTGATAAAAGGACGTTCTGATACATTAGAGGCAGACCTCCATATGGCTATGCAAAAATACGGAAAAGCCGTAAAAATCATAGACGGTCCGCTAATGAGCGGAATGAATCGTGTAGGCGAACTTTTCGGAGCAGGAAAAATGTTTCTGCCCCAAGTAGTAAAAACAGCTCGTACCATGAAACAGGCAGTAGCGATATTGCAGCCGTTTATCGAAGCGGAAAAAGATAACTCGGAAAACGCAACTACTGCCGGACGTTTTTTATTAGCAACCGTAAAAGGCGATGTACACGACATCGGCAAAAATATCGTTGCAGTAGTCTTAGCCTGTAACAATTTTGAAGTAATAGATATGGGTGTAATGGTTCCTACTAACGAAATAATAAAAAAAGCTATTGAAGAAAAAGTCGATTTCGTAGGGTTAAGCGGACTGATAACTCCCTCACTGGAAGAGATGTGCTCTATTGCCGACGAAATGCAAAAAGCTCATTTAACCATACCTCTCATGATTGGAGGCGCAACCACCAGCGACCTGCACACCGCCGTCAAAATAGCGCCACGTTACGATGGTCCGGTTATTCATGTAAAAGACGCTGCGCAAAACCCTATTATCGCATCTGCTTTAATGAACGAAAACAGCCGCGAAACATATCTTTCAAAGTTAAAATCCGAACAAGAAGCTTTACGACAATCTATCGGTGAAAACATTCACATCATACCTTTACAAGAGGCAGAAAAACGAAAAATATCAATCGACTGGACAAACTATTCCCCCATCGTTCCCAAAGAAAAAGGTTTACATATTTATAATGAAATAACAATAAAAGAGGCTCGTAAATTTATAAATTGGAAGTATTTCTTTAATACTTGGAGATTAAGCGGAAAATTCGCATCTATCGCTTCTCTACACGGATGTGACCATTGTAAAGCATCGTGGCTCACTTCGTTCGACGAAAGCAAACGAGCAAAGGCAGCAGAAGCCATGCAGCTATTTAAAGACGCTTCTCGATGCTTAGACATGTTAGAATGCGATAATCAAGTACAAATATCTGCCGTTTATCGTTTATCGGAAGCAAATAGCAACGGACATAATATTGTTTTTTCTGAGGAAAATATAACTATTCCATGCTTACGGCAACAATCGGAAAAAGAAGAACGAAAAGAAAATTTCCTCTCTTTGGCTGACTTTATTGCTCCAATATCATCGGGCATTAAAGATTACGTCGGAGCATTTGCCGTAACAACAGGCCAAAGAATTGAAGAAATAATTGAAGAACAGAATCGTAAAGGCGATAATTATCAAGCAATTTTAATCCAATCCATATCAGACCGATTAGCCGAAGCTGCCACAGAATTAGTGCATTACCGCATCCGTAAAGAATTATGGGGATATGCTCTTGATGAGATATTAGATATAGAAAACATATTACAGCAAAAATATCAAGGCATACGCCCCGCCATAGGCTATCCGTCCCTACCTGATCAATCTTTAATTCAAGAACTGAACCAATTGTTACATTTTGAACAAATAGGCATACATCCCACAGA
>JAFUKV010000209.1 GCA_017467745.1 Bacteroidaceae bacterium
GAAAAGAAAAAACAAGAAAAGACTGTTGTGCGTGTTCAACAACAACCGTCTACTGTTACAACAACTGTCACTAAAACTGTAAAAAAAGAGACGCGAGATATTGACGCGTATAACCGCAGAAACGTATCTTCAAATACAAACGTGAATGTAAATACATCGACTCAATATCAAGAAGATGCTAATTATTATACAGACACCGACGAATACAACTATTACGTAAGCGATGACAGTTATTATCAAGATTTTGAAGATAACGGCCAAGTGTATGTATATACCGAACGTATCCGAAAATTCCATAACCCGTCGTTTGTTCTTCATATCAGCGACCCATTTTACTACAACTCATTCTATTACAGTGCTCCGGGATGGAATATATATGTAGGCCCTTCGTGGGGTTGGTGGGGACCTGTATATTACGACCCATGGTACTGGAACACTTGGTCGCCTTATTATAGTTGGAATTGGGGACGACCTTATTACGGACCGTCATGGAGTTGGAGCTGGGGTTGGCATAATCATCCGCACTGGGGATGGCACGACCCATATTGGGGATGGCATAATCCTCATTTCAATCCCAGAAGACCTTATATATACGCAAAAAACGGAAATAGCAACAATGCAAACAGAAATAGCTATTATAGTAGCGGAGGCAGATCTTCTTCTAACAACAGATACCCTGACAGAAATGCCAATTCTTCAATTCGGAATAATGGTTCACGGTCTGACAGATACCCTACACAAACAACAACTCGTCCGACATACAATAACTCTCCATCAAAAGGAAATGCGTCAAACAATAACAAAGAAACGACGACCCCAGCACCTCGTACAAGAGTTCGTACAAATAACGGTGTCTCATCTAACACGTCAAGTCCTACCAGAAACGGATCATCTGTTTCAACAGGCACATACACCAGAAGATCTTCGTCTGCTACCTCAAACCGTAGTAATAGCAATACATTAAACACGACAACCCGAGTAAGAAGTAATAATTCTTCTACCCGTAGTAGCAGCAACAATTCTTCAAACCGTATGCCAACATCAACATATAATAGAAGTTCTTCCGGATCCAGTAGAAGCTCTATCTCATCTTCACCTTCAATAGGAGGAGGTCGCAGTTCCGGCGGCAATATCGGAACCGGTAATAGCTCAGGAGGTAGAAGCCGTTCCAGATAGAAAAAATTTAAATGTAGATAATAACCGCTGAAACATTTCACACGGTTATTATCTACGTTTTATATATTAACCAATTGTAACACAAAGAAAAAAGGAAACATGAAACGTCTCATATTTTCGACAGGAATAGCATTATGTTGTATTCCTTTATTTGCGCAAGGCGAATTAGATGCACTAAAATATTCTCAACACGATTTACGAGGGACAGCCCGTTACATGAGTATGGGCGGAGCGTTCGGAGCTTTGGGCGGAGATATATCTACACTTTCTCAAAATCCTGCGGGAATAGGAGTATTCAGAAACTCCGAAGTAGCAGCTACCATCAACTTCTCTAATGCTAACACAGAAACCGGTACACCCTCTTTCGGAAATTTAAAAGACAGTAAATTCCTATTTACGTTCGACAATATAGGATATGTAGCTACTTTCAGAACCCCAAACAACGATTTCCTCAATAACATTAATGTGGGATTCGCTTATAATCGGTTAAAATCATTCAATCGTAAATATAAAGCCGGATATAACGACATCCGATCTTCTATATCCGATTATATTGCAGCAAAAACAGATGGTATTCCGGTTTCCGATTTAGAAATAACAAACGATTACAATCCTTACAATACGCAACCATGGTTAAGTGTTCTGGGATACGAATCTTATTTAATAGGCCTTGCCGGAGGTAATGATCTTTACGGAGGTGTTCTCGATTATACAAATGGAGGGATGGGTAACGCCGACTTATTTGTTACCGAAAAAGGACGTATAGACGAATATACATTCAATATCGGAGGTAATATCATGGATGTTGCCTATTTCGGTTTAGGCATTGGTGTTATGGACTTACATTACGAAATCAATACCTCTTATAAGGAATACATTGATTGGACTCACGTGCCAAATGGAAACAGAGGCGATTTTGACCTGAGAACAGCCCTTTCAACAAGCGGTACAGGATTTAATTTTAAATTAGGGACTATTTTACGTCCTACCGATTTTTGGCGCATAGGATTCGCATTCCATACTCCGACCTTTTATGATATGACTTACGACTATGGTGCAGGCGTTGATTTTTACGGAATAGATTACGACAATAACGGAAATCTTGTATCTGGTAATGCGTCAACCCCAACCGGAAGATACAATTATTCTCTCCGTACGCCATGGCGTTTTATGGCAAGTACCGCATTCGTTATCGGCAAAAAAGGTATTCTTAGCTTCGATTATGAATATACCGGTTATCAAAATATGGAATTAGATGACGATTATTTCGGATATCCGGATGAAAACAAATGGATAAACGAAGATATGA
>JAFUKV010000210.1 GCA_017467745.1 Bacteroidaceae bacterium
AAACTCATAAAAGCAATACCCATTAATCCGGTAATGATAAACGTAATACCAATACCTTTTAACGGAGCGGGAACATTGGAATAAGAAAGTTTTTCGCGAATAGCAGCTATGCCGACAATCGCCAACAACCATCCTATACCGGAACCTACGCCATATACGGTAGCAGCTGCAATATCAGGGAAACTCCGTTGTTGCATAAATAGCGAGCCTCCCAATATAGCGCAGTTCACCGCTATCAACGGTAAGAAAATTCCCAATGAAGCGTATAAAGACGGGGCATATTTTTCTACTACCATTTCAACCAGTTGAACCATAGAAGCGATAACGGCGATAAACATAATCAAACTCAAAAAGCTCAGATCCACGTTTTTAAAATCATCTCCTAACCAAACCATCGCTCCGGGTTTCAAAATATAGTTTTCCAACAAATAGTTTACCGGCAATGTAATGGTAAGCACAAACGTTACGGCTAACCCCAATCCGATAGCAGTCTTTACATTTTTAGATACGGCCAAATACGAGCACATTCCCAAAAAGTAAGCGAAAATCATATTATCTATAAAGATAGATTTTACGAACAGATTTAAATTTTCCATTTTCTTTTATTTTGAGGATTAGCCAACTATTTTTCTTGTAAATCTTTATTCCGCAAACGATGTACCCAGATAACGCAAGCCACCGTAATAAGCGCCATAGGCGGAAGAATCATCAATCCGTTGTTTTCATAACCGAAATCGTACATGAATTGGGGTATTACTTGTATGCCGAACAACGTTCCGGAACCGAACAACTCGCGGAAAAACGCTACAATAACTAAAATCAACCCGTAACCCAGACCGTTTCCGATACCGTCAAGAAACGATTCCCAAGGGCCGTTACCCAAAGCAAAAGCCTCTAAACGTCCCATCAAAATACAGTTGGTTATAATTAAACCTACAAATACCGAGAGCTGCTTGCTAACTTCATAAGCGTAGGCTTTCAAAATCTGATCGACCACGATTACCAATGCGGCAACGACAACCAACTGCACTATAATACGGATGCTGTTAGGTATCGTATTGCGCAACATAGATATAATTACATTAGCGAAAGCGGTAACCACCGTTACCGAAAGCGCCATCACAAAAGCGGGTTCTAACTTAGCTGTTACAGCCAAAGCCGAACATATACCCAAGACCTGAACGATTACCGGATTATTTTTCGATATCGGGCCTAACAATATTTCTTTATTCTTTTTAGACAACATAACTCTTTTCTCCGCTTATTTTAATGTCTTTAAAAAATCCTGATAAGGTTCTACACAATCCAGCATCATCGACTGAACCCCCTTACTGGTAATAGTTCCACCCGATATAGCATCCACATATTCCGCTCCGTTTGACGGAGTTTGCCCGGCCTTCTCTACTGCGACCGATTTAAATTGGCCATTTACGAACAGGTGTTTTCCGACATATTGCCCGGAAAAATGAGTTGTCGCAATTTCTGCACCCAATCCCGGTGTTTCTCCTTGATGCGAAAAGTATGCGCCATAAATAGTGTTACCGTCGGCATCAACCGAAACATATCCCCAAATCGGTCCCCATAAACCGGCTCCGTACATCGGTAAAATATATTTCTTTTCACCATTATCCAACGTGCACACAAATACCGGCAATTTACGCTCGGCAACCGGTAATTTACTCTGTAAAGCTACATCGATAGTAAAAGCATCACCATCTGTTTTCTGACCTTTCGCATTTACAACAAACGATTCGGTAATATATTTCCGGTACAATTCGGCAGCGTCTTTCGCCGTTGAAGAAATCTTTACGGAATTCAATATCTGCGATTTTTTATCTACTTCTATGTTATTTTGCTGGACAGGTTTCAACGTCAAAGCTGTAAACGCTAAAACAGCCGCTACAACAATAACCATTACCGAAGCATATATAATCGTATAAGTATTACTTTGCTTATTCATAATTTTTTTCTGTTTATGCGTTTATTTTAGCTCTTTTCCGACGGCGTTTCATATTGGCTTCCACTACAAAATAGTCGATAAGCGGAGCAAATACGTTCATCAACAACACTGCCAACATAGCGCCTTCGGGATAACCTGAATTATATACACGTATGATAATAGCGATGACTCCTATCAAAAAGCCGTAAATATATTGTCCTGTTTCGGTACGAGATCCTGTAACCGGATCGGTAGCCATAAACACGGCGGCAAAAGCGAAACCTCCCAAACAGATTTGTTCCCATGGCGACAACATCGTTCCGGGAATGGCCGGCGTAGCAAAGAAGTTGCAAATATATCCCATTACAATACCTCCGACAAAAACAGACAACATAATACGCCAACTGGCTATCTTCGTATATAATAAAATGGCCGCTCCTATCAAAATAGCAAGAGTAGAGGTTTCTCCGATAGAGCCGGGAATCAGCCCCACGAAAGAATCCCATAATGAAACGGGCTCGCCCACGATATTGGTCATATTCAACACATCGCCGGTATTTACGGCAACTTGTCCCAACGGTGTTGCACCCGAGTAGCCTTCAACCGCCGAACCGGCTCCTATACCGAATGTATCGGAGGTGCGTACAAAGACATTATCGCCGGACATTTTTCCGGGATAAGAAAAAAACAACACGGCTCTCGTAACCAACGCTACATTAAAGATATTCATTCCCGTACCGCCGAAAACTTCTTTGGCGAAAATTACAGCGAATGCAGTAGCTACGGCAATCATCCAAAGAGGTGTATCTACCGGCACAATCATCGGGATAAGCATCCCCGTTACTAAAAATCCTTCTTGAATTTCGTGTCCGCGCATTTGGGCGACGGTAAATTCTATACCTAACCCTACGACATAAGCTACCACTATTTTAGGCAATACGGCCAATAGCCCGAACAGGAACGTCATTACGAACCCCGCATCTTGACCGATAGCCAAATAATGTTGATACCCCACATTATACATACCGAACAGCAACGCCGGAATCAACGCTAATATCACCATCGATATAGCCCGCTTAGAGTCTATATTATCGTGAATATGCACGCCGCTTCTCGAAGTGGTATTGGGAACGAAAAGAAACGTTTCCACTCCTTCAAAAACAGAATGGAACATTTCCAGCTTTCCCCCCGCCTCGAAGCTGGGCTTAATTTTATCGATAAAATTTCTCAGTGCTTTCAAAATATTCTATATTTTACTGTTTATACTTTTCTTACATCATCTCTTTCATCAATTCGTCAAGGCCATCGCGAATAATTTTCTGCACTTCAAGTTTCGAAGTATCTACAAACTCGCAAAGCGCCACATCTTCGGGAGCAATTTCATAGATTCCCAGATTTTCCATCTTATCGACCTCGAAAGCCAACGTCGCCTTTATCAAAAACTCGGGAAGAATATCCATAGGCAACACCTTATCGTATTCGCCGCTCATGATAATAGCCCGACGGCCTCCATGCAAACGGGCATCCATAACATATTCTTTATTGCGACCGGCCAACCAGCTGAAAAATGTATGACTGATACTGAACTTACCGAAACCGGGAGTAGCCCATCCGAAAAATTCATGGCATTCATCTCCTTCGGGAATAACGGTTATTTGAGAATGAGGAGCACGAAGGTATCCCTCTTTATCAATATGCGTTCCTGTCAGAACATTCCCGCTAATAATGCGTTGGTGATAATCTGACTTTTTCAAATTACCTTGCAATAAGGTTTCTACCTTCGCCCCGATAACGGTATTTACATATACCGGATTCTCTATTTCCGAACCCGTTACAGCTACCAATCGGGAAAAATCGACAATGCCTTTGTTAAACAGGCGCCCGATAACAATAACATCGAACGCGCTAACCGTCCATACGGTTTCTCCCTTATTTACAGGAGCTATATGATGAATCTGTACGCCAACATTTCCGGCAGGATGAGGCCCGTCGAATGATATAGGCGTAACGCCTTTCACCGGAATTTCTTTTCCGGCTTTCATACCGACATACACTTTGCCTTCGGTTAATTTGGCCAAAGCGTCAAGACCGGTTTGGAAATCGCTTTCCTGACCGCTAACCACAAAGTTAAAATCGGGAGCCAACGGCGCCGAATCGAAAGCAGAAACAAATATATCACGAGGTGCAACTTCGGGATTAGCAACGACATCGTACGGTCTCTGTTTGATAAACGCAAACATTCCGGCTTCTAAAAGCAACTCTTTTATTTGCTGCGCCGAAAGCGAAGCCACACTTTGTTTTCCAAAATCTTTATAAACCTGATTTTCGTCCGCCTTAACGGTTATATCCAAAACTTTGCGTCGTTCACCGCGCGTAACGGCAGTTACTTCACCGCTAACAGGAGACACAAATTTTACTTCAGGACGATTTTTATCTACCATCAACGGAGTTCCCGCCTCAACTTTATCTCCCGCTTTTACCACCACTTTGGGTACGATTCCATGATAATCGTCCGGTATCACGGCGTAAAATTCAGACTTGGGCGCATCTTTGATAATCTGTTGGGGTTTCCCTTTCAGGTTGATATCCAGTCCTTTTTTTAACTTTATCACATTTGCCATATTACAACAAATCGGTTTTTTAAATTTGGCGCAAAGGTACTATTTTATTTTGGTAGATTTACATATAAACTACGGAAATAAAGAAAATTTTCTTTAATTAATTCATGCGCAATCACGACGATAAATAAAAAGGAACATATATGTCTTTCAAGAAAAGATATTTAAGTTTTAGCGGATACAAATAATAAAAAACTTTGGAGAGCGGTTATCGAAAAGAAAACTAATACCTCTCACCTTGCGTTTTGAAAACGTGCAACAACAATAACGGTTTAAATAAATAGCAGTACAAACACAATTCGAGCAGAGAACTTTTCACTCCATTTCTCCCGAAAAACCCCGTTGTTTATCACGGTAAAGTTGATAACGATATATCAGACATGTCGAAATAAAATATCCCCCTGCCTGTATCCATAAAGCGATATAAGAATCGCTCACTTCATATATTTCAGATCCTCCGGTACTCATTTTCACGAAACCTTCTATCCCGAAAGTCGAAGGTATCAAATAACCTATATAGCGCCACACCGGAGGCATAGCGTAAGTAGGCCACGTTATTCCGGAAATAAATAGAAATATCAACGATGTAAATACGAAAAGTAAAAATGAGGTTTCCCGCTCCCTGACAAAAACAGAAAGAGTCATGGCAAAAAAGATGCACGCCAATATATAGGGAACCGCAAAACTATAAATATGCCAGTGGCTGCCTAACTGCGGGTAACTGAATATATGAGGCACTACATGCATCAGAAAAACGGCCGGAAGGATAAACAAACAGAAATAGCATAAGGCTTTTCCCATTACCAAGTGCGTGATATTATTAGCCATTAACCTATTCTCGGAATAATAATACCTCAACTGATGATGTTCGTAAATACCGCCCGCCAACATGCCGACTCCCAAAACAAGGCTCTGTTGAAGTATCAACATCAAAATGGCCGGTATTAAAAACGTACCGAAACCTGATTCGGGGTTATACAATGTTACAGATTCATACGGGATAGGTTGCGTAGCCATTGCCAGTTGTTCATTCGTAGCTCCGGGCAACGCCGCCGTTTGGAGTTCGGCATTCATAAGCATACTCACATCAATCAAAGAGGTAAGAAATCCTTTATAGTTCAACAAAATGCTCATATCCGAATAGAACGTTACCACGCTCTGCTCTCCCCGATAAAGATTTCGTGAAAAATCGGAAGGGATAAATAATATACCAAAGGCTTTTTTTTCGTATAAGAACCGCTTTGCCTCCTCCAAATCTGCACAATATGAAATAATCTTCGCATTGGGAGACGCATCCATTTTTTGTGAAAATTCGCGGCTTAGCGGGGTACGGGCATTATCTACAACAACCATAGGGACCTCTCGCACAACTTCCGGA
The DNA here is from genome assembly GCA_017467745.1 of Bacteroidaceae bacterium. Taxonomy (GTDB): domain Bacteria; phylum Bacteroidota; class Bacteroidia; order Bacteroidales; family CHK158-818; genus Gallibacteroides. The sequence continues at coordinate 5,936 of JAFUKV010000210.1, forward strand.
TTATATATCAACGCATATAGTATAGGGTACCCGAACGGCAACCCAAAGAAGAACAACAACACGCCCAAATCTTTAAAAACATGTTTAAATTCGTTTTTCCAAACAAAACACGTATCCCAGAATCCCAGCTTTATTAACTTAAATATGTTCAGTTTCTCCATCTCACACCTCCGGTTACGGTACATACACTTGTTTTATCAACGCCTGTTTTAAACGGGGCAACAACGGTACAGACGCTATCGCAAAAAGCAATAACGCTAAATATTGCACGCGCGAATAATATAACGGTATTCCGTTCAATGCCTGATCGGCATATATCAAAAAATAATGCCGTAACGGAAATATGTTAGACAATACCTGAAACGGCGTATACATAGCCGGCGTCGGGAATGAAAATCCGGTAATGGAGAACGATATTATTCCGAACAACCCGGCGATACTAAGCCCTATCCGCAGAGAAGGAGCAAAACTCATCATAATTACCGCATAACTCTGCGAAGCGAGAACCAATAAAAACATAGCCAACGCCATGTGCCAAAAATGGTTATTCAACGGAAAATGCCAATATCCATATAACAAAATCTGGCAAAACAGCCCCATGATAAAGAACAGAACGGTTTGCGGCATCAATTTACCCGACAAAGCGATAATGATAGAGCCTTGTCCCGTGTGCAGCCACTCGCGAGATGTACGATGTTTCATCTCGCTACCTATACTGAATACCGTAACCAACAGCACCATCAATTGCAACATTCCCGGCAAGAAATTATTGCATAAATAAATGGCGTAACTGATCCATGGATTTCCTAACGAGTGCATATCGGTGACAATGGGTTGAAGTTGCGGAGACATTTGATACTCATACGCCCCTTTCGCCAACAGCGTTTGCTGAACAACCGCACCCGAAGCCAATACGGACATCGTTTTAAAATCTTTGAACAGCAATGCGCCGGGAATAAAAAAGATGTTATTGGTGTAAAACGTCAATGTGGGACGACGACCGGCCATAGCTTTCGCTTCAAACCCTTCGGGAATGACTACAAATCCATATATCTCGCCCGCTTGGACGGCTTCGCGCGCCTCTGTATAGCTATCGGCCGCTAAAACGATATTGGTTTCGCTGAATGAATTCAATTGTCTCACAAAATTCCGTGAAGCTGCCGACCTATCCAAATCGACAACGCCTGCCGGCAAACGACGAGGCAACCCTTCATCCATCAATGTCAAGAAAAACAGAAATCCGAACAACGGCAAAAGCACGATGCATAATATATATAACGGACGGGATACCCATCGGCGCATTTCCCGCCTCGCCACCGCAATAAACCCTCGTTTCAACGAATTTTGTTCTGTCATGAATTTACATTTAATAATACACGGGCTTGCTTAAAAGCCGTTATTCCCGAATCGTTTTCTAAACTCCAATCATCATTTTATCAGCACGGACATACCCGGACGCAGGTTTTCTACCGGCTGAACGG
>JAFUKV010000023.1 GCA_017467745.1 Bacteroidaceae bacterium
ACAGAAAATGTTTTATCAAATCCGCCCGTATGCGAAGGTATTTCTCATACGATAGAAGAAGAAATAATTCCTCATCAATGGAAAACCTCCACACCTCAGAATCCCGAAGGAGAGGGAAAATATTTCTCTTTCAGATATGGAATACAATCAACCGACGGAGGATGTATCCGCCAGATAAAATTCACAATTTCCACCCCCGACATGGCCAACTATGCGCAAACTCTGCGAGGATTAATTTTAAAAATCAGTTTCGACGGAAAGAAAACCGTCCATGTGCCTCTCAGCGATTTTTCAGGAGGAGGTGCAATGTCCGCCCCAGTAAACAGTTGGTATCTGCAAGCGGACGGCAAAGGGCAAATTACAAGTCGATGGATTATGCCATTCAGAAAAAACTGCGAATTTGAAATCATCAACGAAAGCCACGCTCCCGCAAAAATAAAACTCGACATTATTTCAGACAACTGGAAATGGGATGATCGTTCTCTTTACTTTCACGCATCATGGAAACAATCCAGAAATCTTCCCTTAGTATCAGATTGCAACGATCGCGAGGCAGAAAATTGGATAGCCGGATTTATCTGGGGAAAAGGCGTGTATAAAGGCAATCTTTTATCTGTGTACAATCATACCCGACAATGGTATGGCGAAGGAAATGACATAACAATAGTGAATTTCGTACAAGAACCGCCAACACAAGGCATAGGAATTGAGGATTATTACAACACATCTTCCGCTCCTGTCGCCCCTTTCCAAACTCCTTTCGGAGGCGCCATCTCGTCTAATGAGGAAAATCCGCACGGGTATAATACCTTCTTACGGACAAGAAACTTAGACAATGAACCTTTCATAGATCGCTATCTCTTGATATTTGAACTACTCGGAAAAGAAAAAGGGGAAATAGACTGCGCCTCAACAATATACTGGTATGGAACATACGATACTGATATTGTCGGCAGCAATAAAATAGAAGAAGAAGCAAATGCTATTTTATTAACAGATTAAATCTTTACAAACAGAAGTCAATTCTCTGTTTTATTCAAAAAAGATTTAACCCACAACTTTCCAGATATAGAAAAGGTCTCTATTTTTTAAGATAGAGACCTTTTTTTCGAAATAATCGGCAAAATTATTCATACGGAGGCCAAGCTCCGGCTTTTGTACAAACATACGCAGCAGTTACAACCGCAAACCGATGTGCTTCCTCAATACTTTTTCCCGATAATATACCCGATATAAAAGCTCCTGAAAAAGCATCCCCCGCCCCTACCGTATCTGTCACATTCACAGCCGGAGTGTCCATGATGGATGTTTCATCGTGAGAAAACACTTTGCTATATGCCGCACCTGCCGTCAATATGACATAACGAAACTTATATGTAGACAATAGTTGCCGGCAAATCTCATCGTCACTACCCGTAAGATTCAGCATAATGCGCACCTCCTTCATCTCTTCTACGTTTATTTTTAACATATTAGCAGCCTCAAAAGATTGAAGAATCACCTCTTTCGAATAATACGGCCTACGCAGATTAATATCAAAATATCGTATCGCCGTTTGCGGAGCCATAGATAATAACGTATAAATCGTTCCAGAAGATACCGGTGAACGTTGAGCCAATGAACCGAAACAAATCGCGTCAGCTCTTCTTACAACTTCAACAGCTTCTGGGGTTACAGAGATATTATCCCATGCAACATCCTCTTGAATATGGTAAGACGGATTTCCTTTATCTAATGTAACTTGCACAGTTCCGGTGGGAAAATCAACTCGTTCTATCACATGTTTCAAGTTATATTTATCTAACTCTTCTACAATCTTATCTCCCAAATCATCCGTTCCAACCGCACTGATCGCATAGCTTTCCGCACCCAACTGCGACGCATGATAAACAAAATTAACAGGAGCTCCTCCCACTTTTCTGCCAGTCGGCAGTTCATCCCACAATAATTCGCCAATTCCCACTATAACAGGCGTCTTCTCCATAAGTACCTCTAATATTTTGTCTGATTCAACTCAAATATATCAACAGCACAATTTTATATCAGACAAATAAAATTATATGCATTACAAAGATACGGAAAAGCATCGGCTTAGCCCAAATATTTTTAAGTTTTCAAAACTCTACAAAAAATCCCGGCAAAAATGCCGGGATTTTATATCAGATTGATAATAAATCAATATTAAGCAAGGAATCCCAATAGAACGCCGGCAGCAACAGCCGATCCTATCACACCCGCAACGTTGGGTCCCATGGCGTGCATCAACAAATAATTAGTAGGATCATATTCCAATCCTACATTCTGAGAAATACGAGCAGACATAGGTACGGCCGAAACCCCTGCATTTCCGATAAGAGGGTTGATTTTTTGATCTTTGGGTAGGATAAGATTAAACAATTTCACAAAAAGGACTCCCGATGTCGAAGCAATGATAAATGCGACAAATCCTAACAAGAATATCCATATCGAATTAGCGGTAAGGAATTCCGAAGCCTGCGTAGAAGCACCGACAGTCAATCCTAACAATATGGTAATAGAATCCATTAACGGCCCGCTGGCGGTTTTTGCCAAACGGGTTGTTACACCACTTTCTTTCAACAAGTTTCCAAAGAACAACATCCCTAACAAAGGTAATCCGGTAGGAACAAGGAAACAAGTCAATAATAAACCGATAATAGGGAACATCACCTTTTCCGTATGCGATACGGCTCTTGCCGGCTTCATACGAATAAGACGTTCTTTCTTCGTAGTGAGCAAACGCATAATAGGAGGCTGAATAATAGGAACTAAGGCCATATACGAGTATGCAGACACGGCAATGGCCCCCATCAGATTCGGTGCTAATTTAGAAGAAAGGAAAATAGCCGTAGGACCGTCTGCTCCTCCGATAATACCGATAGCTCCTGCTTGATTAGGTTCGAATCCGGCAGCCAAAGCAATCATATATGCCCCAAAAATACCGAACTGAGCCGCAGCTCCTACCAACATCAATTTCGGGTTGGAAATCAACGACGAAAAGTCCGTCATTGCACCAATCCCTAAAAAGACGATAGGAGGATACCATCCGCAACTAACACCTTGATAAAGGATATTTAAAACAGAACCTTCTTCATATATACCTATTTCCAATCCGGCATCAATTTTAAACGGAATATTTCCGATCAAGATACCGAAACCGATAGGAATAAGTAACATCGGTTCAAAATTTTTCTTGACCGCCAGATAAATAAAGAACAATCCGGCAAGTATCATGGCAAAATGAGCCGGCGTTGCATTTGCAAAAGCGGTAAATTTCAGAAAATCAACTAAATTATCGTACAAAAAT
>JAFUKV010000211.1 GCA_017467745.1 Bacteroidaceae bacterium
AAAATACAGTAATGAAATATCATCGTTGCTATTAGCATGTTCGGGGCGAACAAATACGGGAGCGGCGTCAATTCCCTTGTGAAAATCTTCCCAACCTTCCGGCACGGAAGGGCCTACCGACACCCTACGCATCAACGACGGTGAAGCTGCTACCGAACGGTCTACATGCCCCGTAACAATATCTTCACCAACCGCAACAATCATTTTTATATCGGCAGCGTTGCACCGGTAAATAATATCTTTTTCTGTCAGCAAATGCGTCGCCGGAATACACACTGCACCTAATTTATGCAAAGCGATAATCGAAAACCAAAACTCGTAACGGCGTTTGAGAATCAACATTACCATATCTCCACGCCCTATACCTAATTGTTGAAAATACGATGCAGTTTTATCACTTTCTCTTTTAATATCGGCAAATGTAAAATCTATATGTTCACCTTTATCATTAGTCCAACAAAGAGCTTTCTTTTCGGGAGCCTCAGCCGCCCATTTATCCACTACGTCATATCCGAAATTAAAATCGACCGGGACTTTTACTTTAAAATTAGCCATAAAATCAGCCTGCGAGCTGAATGTTGTTTGGTCTAAAAAGTTCTCTAACATATTTATCTTTCTTTAATCTTGGGGAGCTATAATCATCGCTAAAAATTTAACCGTTTTGTTATCGAGCGCTTTCATGCCATGCGGTAACGAAGAATCGAAATAAATACTGTCTCCTGTTTCTAAAATCAAATCTTTTCCATTTATCGACAGCATCATACGCCCTTCTATTACCATATTGAACTCTTGTCCGGGATGCGTATTCAAATGTATTTCCGTATTCTCCGGCTTCGGATCAACCGTTACCAAAAACGGATCTGCCAAACGATTCATAAATCCGGCGGCTAACGACTGGTATTTATATGCTTTGACACGCTCTACGGCCGCGCCTTTATCTTTTCTTGTCAAAAAATAAGCATTCATGCGAGGTTCATCGCCAAACATCAATGTAGACAATTCTATATTGTAATGTTTTCCAACCCGGTATAACAAACTGACAGGAATATCAACCATACCCGATTCCAATTCCACATATTCGGATTCCGGTATCCCGCAAACTCGGGCTATCTCCTCCGTTGTTATATTCAATACATCGCGCAGCCCTATCAGTCGCTGGGCAATCTGTTTTATCTGCTCATTCATAATCGTACTATTTTAATTTACAAAGTTACGTAAAAAAACGACACAAATAATATATTTGTCCGAGATACACATCTTTTTATCACTAAAAAGCGTATTTTTCTTTCAAATTCATATTATTTTCTCAATAATAAAATAATTCAGTAGCTTATTTAAACCATTTTATTTTTACACTAATCGAACAACATACACATAATCAACAACTCGCAATCAATAAACATTAAATTACCCACAAAAATAAAAAAGACTCCATATAACAGAGACAAAAAAATTGTATCTTCGCACCGTGTTTTTAAGGAATCATGCGTGTGGATATAAAAGAATTGTACCAATTATTCCGGCAATACCCGGCCATTACAACCGATAGCCGTACATGTTTGCCCGGATCGATTTTTTTTGCTTTAAAAGGAGAAAATTTCGATGGAAACAGATTTGCTTCGCAGGCTCTCGAACAAGGTTGCGAATATGCCGTAATAGACAATCCTGATTTTAAGATAAACTATCGTTGTATCGTTGTAGACAATTGTTTACAGACATTGCAACAACTGGCCAACTATCACCGAAAAGTCTTACAAACGCCAATCATCGCCATTACCGGAACCAACGGAAAAACTACTACCAAAGAATTAACGGCAACAGCTCTCTGTCGTAAATATCGGGTACTTTATACACAAGGAAATCTCAATAATCACATCGGAGTTCCGCTTACTCTGCTTCAACTTACCGAACAACATGAAATAGCGGTAATTGAAATGGGTGCAAATCATCCGGGCGAAATACAAACACTAACCGCCATTGTTGAACCCGACTACGGGCTAATTACCAATGTGGCGCGTGCGCATCTTGAAGGATTCGGTTCTTTCGAAGGCGTTATTCGCACAAAAAGCGAATTATACGACTTTCTAAGACAAAACAATAAGCACGTATTTGTCAACCGAGACAATCCTTACCTCTATCCCAAAACCGAAAATATACACCGTACCGAATATGGTACACAACAAGGCGTTTCCGTTTACGGAAAAATTTTAGGTTGCAATCCGTACCTTTCTTTTTATTTCGAGCATCTTGGCGAACGTTTTCAGGTAAATACCCATTTAATAGGAAACTACAATATGGAAAATGCGCTGGCAGCTATCTGCATAGCCTCTTTTTTCGATGTAGACAGCCCATCAATTGCAGATGCTATAAGCGAATACATACCTCAAAACAGACGTTCTCAATTACAACAAACAAAACGAAATACGTTAATTATAGATGCTTATAACGCCAATCCAACCAGTATGGCCGCAGCTATTTCCAATTTCGCCCAGATGGAAATTCCCCATAAAGTATTAATATTGGGCGATATGAAAGAGTTAGGATTGGAAAGCGCAAATGAACACCGAAAAATAATAGAACTAATAAATACAAACCATTTCGACCGCATATATCTGGCAGGCAATGAATTTCTGGCGGCCGCAAACGGATTAACGGCATTTGCCAATACAGACGAACTTATCCATTTTCTAAAAAACGAAAATATCAACGGATGTCATATCCTGATAAAAGGTTCAAACAGTATGCATCTGGAAAAATGTTTAGACTTACTTTAATCGAATTTAATCTTTATATATTATGTATTCTGTACAATTATTACCAGAATTACAACTGCGTTGGGCAAAAATGCAGGAATCTATACAAGCAGCCGATGCCGACGCACTTTTAATCAGCACAAACGTTAACTTGTATTACGCCTCGGGACGTATATTTTTAGGATATATATATCTGCCGGCAAATGGCAAGCCATACTTCTTCGTTAAACGTCCTGTCGGATTAGAAGGCGAAAATGTCATATACATCCGTAAACCGGAACAAATTTCAGAATACCTGACGGAGCATAATATTCCGATGCCGCAAACGCTGTTTTTAGAAATCGATTCCGTTTCATATAATGAGTATATACGCTTAACAAATATATTGTCTCCTAAGAAAGTTTTAAACGGGACTGCCTTGATACGTAGCGCAAGAACTGTAAAAACCGATTACGAGCTTAATTTGATCCGAAAATCGGGACAACAACACTCCGCTCTCTATCGACATGTACCGGCAGTTTACCAAGAGGGTATGACCGACCTCGAATTTTCAATAGAAATAGAACGACAAGCCCGATTATTAGGTTCGTTAGGAATATTCAGAGTATTCGGCCCCACAATGGAAATATTCATGGGCAGCATAGTTTCCGGAGAAAATGCCGATACCCCTTCACCTTACGACTTCGGGTTAGGCGGCGAAGGCCTCGACCCGTCGCTCCCTGTGGGTTGCAACGGTTCTATCATAAAACCGGGAATGACTGTATTGGTAGATATGGGCGGTAACTTTACCGGATATATGACCGACATGTCTCGGACATACTCATTAGGAAACATTAGTGAATTAGCCGTAAAAGCACACCAAACATCATTAGAAATTCAAGAAGCGGTAATCGCGGCCGCCCTTCCGGGAACGGCGGCCGCCGATTTATATAATATTGGCATGCGTATCGCAACTAAGGAGGGATTGGAAAATTATTTTATGGGACATCGTCAACAAGCCGGATTTATCGGGCACGGAGTCGGTATAGAAATAAACGAAGCTCCGGTAATCGCCCCCCGCTCAAAAGATATATTATCCGCAGGTATGGTATTTGCATTAGAACCGAAATTCGTTATCCCCCATGTAGGCGCAGTCGGTATAGAAAATACTTTTATCGTAACAGAAACAGGATGCGAAAAGGTTACCCCCGGTACGGAAGAAATTATTTCTCTTACATAAAACTATTCAAACACATAAATCAAACAAAATCATTATGAAAAAATTATTGTTTTTTATTGCGTTGAGTACATTTATTTTCTCAGCCAATGCTCAAATCAAGATCGGAGGCAAATCCTTAAACACAAAAAAATTAGTAGGAGCCGCCAGCGATCTTGCCACAGCTATTACTCTTTCTGACGAAGATGTAGCCAATCTGTGTAAAGAATCCGTTGAATGGATGGACACGCATAATAAAGTATCCGATGACGATTCTCCCTATACCCAGCGCTTAAACAAACTCACTGAAAACCTAAAAGAAGTAAACGGAATTAAACTGAATTTCAAAGTTTATGAAGTAATAGACATCAATGCTTTCGCTTGCGGAGACGGCAGCATTCGCGTATTCAGTTCTTTAATGGACATCATGGATGACGATGAATTGTTAGCTATTATCGGACATGAAATAGGACACATTGCCGGTACTGATACAAAAGACGCAATTAAACGTGCATATTTAGCTTCGGCAGCAGCAAAAGCAGCCGGTTCTGCCGGAGGAGCGATGGAGAAACTTTCGGAAAGCCAACTCGGAGAAATAGCACAATCTTTTGTAAGCGCTAAATTTTCTCAGAAACAAGAATACGCTGCCGATGAATACGGTTTTAAGGTTTGCATAGAAAACGGTCGCAGCCCATACGGTATGGCCAATGCGCTTAATAAACTAGTAGAACTTTCTAACGGAGAAAAAGCATCAGTAATACAACAAATGTTTTCGTCTCACCCCGACAGCGAAAAACGCGCTGCGAAAATGAAAGAAAAAGCCGATAAATACACCGCTGAAAATAAGTAATCTAAATTACAAATCATAAATAAACGCCCTGTTCTGAATTAGAACAGGGCGTTTATTTTATATATTACATAATCACATGCTGTCTTAAAAAGAAAAAGGTTGTCATCTCGACAACCAATCTTCGTTAACCTTAAATCTAATACCATGAAAAACATAGTGCAAATGTAATAAACATACATTATTTAAACAATCGATACAAGAAATCGGTTATTCTTTTAACTCATTTTAATCTTATATTTCCAACGTTATTTATTACAGAAAAATGTCAAGCCATCCGGTTTTTATAGTCTTCATAACCGAACCGACGCCATATTTCCAACTTATCGTCTTTCGTCCATAACGCTATATCGGGGTGCGGAATGCCGTTAAACATATTGGTTTTGACTATCGTATAATGTATCATATCTTCAAATACAACCTTATCGCCAATATTCAATTCGTGGTCAAAACTCCAATCACCCATAAAATCACCGCTCAAACAAGAATTACCGCCTATCCGATAAGTAGGGAGACCGTTTGTTGGATTTACCGCTCCTCTTATAGCAGGCTTGTATGGCATTTCCAAACAATCAGGCATGTGGCATGTAAACGACACATCCAAAATAGCGGTTTTAATACCATGATTTTCTACAATATCAACAACAGAAGCTATCAAGAAACCGGTTTGCCAAGCAAATGCGCTGCCGGGTTCCATAATCAACTCCAAATGCGGATGCCTTACTTTAAACGATTGCAATACACGTATAAGGTGTTCAACATCATAATCCTTACGGGTCATCAAATGTCCCCCTCCCATATTCAACCATTTAACCTGCTGCAAATACTTTCCGAATCGTTTTTCTACAATTTCAAGCGTTTTTTCCAGTTCGTACGATGTAGACTCACACAATGTGTGAAAGTGCAAACCTTCAATACCGACAGGCAAAGTTTCCGGCAGCAAATCGACGGTAACACCCAATCGGGAACCGGGAGCACACGGGTTATACAAATCCGTTTCAACAGCCGAATATTCAGGATTAATACGTATGCCGCACGACGCTTGTTTACCGGAACGGGCAACCTCCGGATAAAAACGCTCGAATTGCGAAAGCGAATTAAACGTTATATGGCTGCTGTATTTCAATATTTCGGGAAACTCTTTTTCTGTATAGGCCGGCGAATAAGTATGAGCCGGACTGCCCATCTCTTCAAATGCCAAACGGGCTTCGTGTATAGAACTGGCGGTTGAACAAGGTATGTATTCGCGAACGATAGGAAATGCTTTCCACAACGCAAACGCTTTAAAAGCAAGAATGATATTTACTCCCGCTCTATCTTTTACCGATTTTATAAGAGCGAGATTACTACGGAGTAATTTCTCCTCCAATACGTAACAAGGCGTATTTATTTGATTAATATCTAACATAAACTTATGATAAAACTGTAAACTTAGCAAATTTCAACAAAAGCTGCTTCTTTCCTACATGGTCAAATTCGACGGTTATTTTTTGATTATCGCCTGTACCTTCGCAACTTGTAACCGTACCTTTTCCAAACCGGTCGTGTTGTATCCGTGTTCCCACCGAAGGCGAATCGATTTTCATCTTTCCCAATGACGATGTTGACGATTCCAACGAATCGATTTTCAGCAACTTGCCACGTGAAAGCTTCGGCTCCCACACCGGTTCGGGATTTTGCTGTCGTGCCGACACATTTCGTTCTTCCGGAAAACGGTTCGGAAAACCATGTACAGAACGAGAAGCAAAAGCCTGCGCCCGCCTGTCTACTTGTTCGCTCAACGAAGAATCTAAGGGCAGCGATAAATAAACAGAATCTATATCTTTCAAAAAACGACTGGGCGGCAAAGCGGTGGGCTGTCCGTTCCGATAGCGAGACGAGGCATAAGACAACACGCAATTACGACGAGCACGAGTTATCGCCACATAAAACAACCGCCGTTCTTCTTCCACCTCCTGTTCAGAACTTTTACTCATAACAGAAGGGAATAAATCCTCTTCCAATCCTACCACAAAAACATTGTTAAATTCCAATCCTTTGGATGCGTGTATCGTCATCAAGGTGACTTTATCCGTATCCTCTTCGTCCGTTTTATCCTGATCGGTAGCCAAAGAAACTTCCGCCAAAAAATCCGTCAACAAAATATCTTCACGACCCTCCTCTTGACGAGAAAGACAAAATTCCTGAATACCGTTCATCAACTCCTGTATATTTTCTTGCCGGCTCAAATTTTCAGTCGAACGATCCACATAAACATCTGCAAAAATACCAGATCTTTTTATCACTTGCTCGGCCAACTCCAACGCATTTTTTTCAGACACAGCCTCATGAAACTCTTCTATCAATGCCTTAAAAGAATTCAATTTATTAGCCGTTCCGCTACTTACAGACAATCCGTAATTCACCGGATCCGCTATCACCTGCCACATACTGACATCATGCGTTGCGGCACATGCCCTGACTTTACTTACAGTAGTATCGCCTATACCGCGCGTCGGGTAATTGATAATACGCTTCAAAGCCTCCTCATCATCCGGATTAACCGCCATACGAAAATAAGCGATAATATCTTTTATCTCTTTCCGTTGATAAAAAGAGAGCCCTCCATACATCTGGTACGGTATATTTCGTTTGCGCAAAGCCTCCTCAAAAATACGCGACTGAGCATTGGTACGGTAAAGGATTGCAAAATCAGAGAACGAACAACGATCTTTCATACGCATCTCGCTAATTTTCCCGACTACCAAATAGCCTTCTTCAAAATCTGAATAAGCCTTCAATACGGCAATTTTGTCTCCTTCTTCATTTTCTGAATAAACGTTCTTGTCTATTTGTTCTTTATTCTTCTTTATCAAACTGTTGGCAGCGTTCACTATGGTTTGGGTAGAGCGGTAATTCCGTTCCAACTTAAATATTTTACAAGCGGGATACTCATTACGAATATTCAATATATTGCGGATTTGCGCTCCCCTAAAAGAATAAATGCTTTGAGCGTCATCGCCTACTACACACAATTTATTGTTTTCTTTGGCTAATTGACGAATAATAAGATGCTGCGCAAAATTCGTATCTTGGTACTCATCTACCAAAATATATTGAAACAACTCCCTATACCGAGCCAATATCTCCGGAAAATCACGAAACAGAATATTTGTATAAAGC
>JAFUKV010000024.1 GCA_017467745.1 Bacteroidaceae bacterium
ATCAATAATTTTCCTTGCCGATAATTCAGTTTTTTCAATATTGGCTTATACTCTTTGAAAAGTTCTTTTTCCATTCGTTTGAGATGGGCTATTTGTTCTTCTTCGGTAGGCAACGTTTCTATATATTCGTATGTTTCTATTAACGCTTTGTGTACGAATTTTGCTAATGGCAGTGTTTTACGCACATCTTGAACCATTTTATTATATGCTTGTTCTTCTTTTTTATTTTTGAATTTTTTCTTTGGATATATTGTAATGGTTGGCAATTGAAAGCATGGCATTTTTTCTCCGTCTATATAAATCATCCGTGCTATGATTCCATCTTGCGGGGATTTTTGAGGTTGTAACGTATCTTGGGCTTTCATCTGGAAGCCGAGAATCAAACACATAAAGAGAAATATGAAATGTCGTGTAGTCATATAGACAAAAGTAATGGTTTTGTTATAATGTATCGCTCTTGTTAATAATATTTATTATCTGCTCACGTTCTCCGTTTTTTATTTGCAATAAAATGAGTTGATAAATTGTTTATTTCTCTGTAAATGTTGAATAATAAAATACATAAAATATTTAATAATAGGTTATTATATTAGTAATAAAGTTATTAACAGCATGGATATTGTAAAATAAATAATCAAATTATTGTTTTTTGTTGATAATATAAAAAATAAAGTTTGTAAAGTATTGATATATTAGAGATTAATTATATATCAACATGTGTTGATAAAAATTTGTAAGAGACGATGCTTTCACATAATTAATCAGTACTTTTGTAAAAACGAAACAAGTATGCAAACCGTTCTATTTCACGATATTATTTTTGGACCTATTAAAAGCAGAAGGTTGGGAATTTCATTAGGCATTAATCTTTTACCTACTGATGGTAAGATTTGTAGTTTTGATTGCATCTATTGCGAATGCGGATATAACGCGCAAGGTAAAGGCAGCGGTATAAATAAACGGGAAGATATAAAAGCTGCGTTAGAGCATAAACTTCAAGAAATGAAAGAAAAAGGTGAAGTACCGGACGTATTGACTTTCGCCGGAAACGGAGAACCGACTCTTCATCCTGATTTCGAAACTATTATAGACGATACGATAGAGTTGCGTGACCGCTATTTTCCTAATGCAAAAGTCAGTGTTTTATCGAATGCCACCTGTATTTCGAAAGAAACTGTATTTAATGCTCTAAATAAGGTAGATAATAATATCTTGAAATTAGATTCTGCTTATACCGAAACGATTCGTTTAATAAATAATCCGAATGTTAGAAATTATACAGCGGAACAATTAATTGAAAATTTGCGACGATTTAACGGTAACTTGATTATTCAAACCATGTTTCTCAGGGGGCAACATAACGGACGGATCGTAGACAATACTACCGAGCAAGAAATATCTGCATGGTTGGAAGCAATAAAACAGATACGTCCGAAGCAAGTTATGATTTATACAATAGATCGTCAAACACCTGAAAAGAAGTTGGAGAAAATACCTGTTCATGAAATGAATGCCATAGCAGACCGAGTTCGGGCATTGGGCTTTGATATCAGTGTATCGGCTTAAAAAATAGAGAATAACCAGTTTATATATAAATTCGATTCTATGAAACACTCACTCTTTTTTACCTTGTTTTTACTATGTTGTTTTGCGGTAAAAGGCGAAACGATGAAAAGTATTCAAGAATTTGGCGTTCTTCCGCAAAATAGCCCGCAAACTAATACTGAAAATTTACAAAAAGCTATTGATTGGGCAGCAGAATCGGGTACAGCCTTGTATGTTGAGCCCGTAACAAATGGTTATCCAATGGCATCGGGAGTTGTATTGAAGCAAAATGTTTCGTTGATAGGCGTGCATGGGCCTACCGGACGAGGAACAAAACATATAACGGAAAATAAACCGGTAGGTTCCCTTTTTCTGATTACTGATGAGGCGAAGCCTTTTATTACAGTAGAATCGTCTACTCAAATAAAAGGAATACAATTTTGGTATCCTGACCAATCGTATCAAGATAAAAATAAGATAATCAAATATCCGCCTACCATACAAATGAGCCAGACCAAAACGGTGCAGGGCGTAACATTATCATGCCTTACCTTTTATGGTGAATATGTTGCTATGGATTTTAACGGTCGGCCAGATAATATCTGTGAGCAGATACTTTTTGAACACTGTTACGGATACCCGTTGAGTGGAGAGTTTATTCGTATAGATTATTGTTATGATATTCCACGTATTTTACATTGTCATGTAAATCCGGCTAATATGCGGTTATTTGGACGCACATTTTCAAAAGAGATTGTAGATGCCGTAATAGCTCAACCTACATATACGTATGCTATTAATCATACGGATAACGCCCAGTTGATGGATGTGTTTACTTTTGGTGTGCATGGTGGTATTTATTTAGGAGAACATACTTATGGCCAATTAACCAATTTCAATCTTGATTGCGTTACCGTAGGGATATATAAAAATGGAGGAGGAGCCTTCAATCGTAATTGGCAAATAGCTCAGGGCTCTATCATTGCGAATGTAAAAGGATGCGATACATCTATACATCCTATCATAATTACAGGTGAGGGGCATACAGCCATTTCGAACGTAGAGGCTTTTTCAGGACTGAATGGCGCATTAACGGCCGATGGATATTCTGATGATTTTTTGCTTATTATGGGAGACAAAACGTTGACTGTTTCTTTATATGGATGTCGTATGAGAAACTATAAAGCGGAAAATCCTATAACAATCAACAATCCGAAAGCCCGTGTACAGGCCGTTGCTTGTATAGATAAGGAAGAAAATTTCTACAATGTTTTAATAAACCCGTAAAATGGGGATGCAACTGAAAATATACAGCAGTCTTGTTTTTTGTATATTATTAATCGCATGCCGTACAGAAACCTCTTGGGAAAAGTGGACGGAAAATCATATCCGCCCGCTTTCTTCTTTGGATGAACAAAATTATGAAGATCTCTATTTTTTGGACAATCTTTTAGTAGGAAAAACATTTGTTATTTTAGGCGAGGAAACGCACGGAGAGAAAGCTACCGTAGAATATAAACTCCGGTTAATTCGTTATCTGAATCAGAAATTGGGTTATAAAATTTTACTTGCCGAAGGCTTAAATTTTTATACATACACAAACGATAGTTCGTTGATAAAAGAAAATGCTTCTCTTCAATATCTACGTTCTGATGCCTTTTCGTCCGTTTATAAATCGTTGTCCGATTCTTTTCTATTGTTCGGAATAGATACGAATCAATCATTATATACGCAATCGTTTATAGATTCTTTGCGTCAGTTTGTCGGATTGATTGAAAACGATAATTTTTCGATAGATTGGGAAAAAATGAATCAAGCAAATAGGGTATTGTATGAGCTTAGAAACACTGCAATACATTCTGAATCGGAGTTATATCAACGTTTAAGAAAAGCGGACTCGTTGATAATAAATCTGCAATCTGTTGAAAAGTTTTTATCGACTATACTTGTTTCTAATACAGATATTTTTCTTTCAAAATTGTGGATGCAAAAAATAAAGAATCGTATTTGTGAGTTAAAAGATTATCGGTTAATGGCAGAAAATAGGTTTCTTCATAAAAAGTTTACGTTAGATTCATTATCCCGTAAAGCCATCGTTTTACGAGATAGGCAGATGGCAGAGAATATCAGATGGATAAAATCGGTGTATCCGGATGATAAGTTCATTGTTTGGACGGCTACTGTACATGGTCTTAAATCGTATCATGTATTGGAAGAGCCGCATCGTACTCGTTTCAATTACCGGAAATCCTTGCGTAGCTATTTAGACGATTGGTTTCCCGGACAAACCTATACCATTGCATTTAATGATTATGAAGGTAGTATCGACGATGGCAAACGATTAAAAGGAACATTACCGATACCATCCGTTGAAAGTCTTGAATCCGTCATGAACCGGTATTATCCCTTTTCTTTTATAGATTTCTCTTCTTGTAGAGACTCATTGCTTATAAAAAGAAATTTTAAAGCGAATTTAATGGGAGGAGAAAAAGAGGGTGCTTGGATGCAAGCGGTAGATGGTGTATTATTTATACAGAAACAAACGCCTTTATATCAACATAAAAAATAAAAGAGTTGGCTAACTTATACGCTGACAACTCTTTCTAAGTGGTCCCACTTGGGCTTGAACCAAGGACTCCCTGATTATGAGTCAGGTACTCCCTACGGCATCTAAAAGATTCGCTTCGCTCATCTTTCCGATGCAACCAACTGAGCTATAAGACCTTTTGAAATCTCGCAGTTAGAGTTTATGTCAGATGCAAGCAACTCGGTTAAAACATTTGAGAAAACACCCTCATGTCTTCGGAGTTAATAATGCGGTTAATGTTCTCGTTGTGTAAAGTTAGCCATTTTTATTGAGCTGTGCAAGTAAAATCAAAGGAAGTGTATTTATAACGTGTTTTATTTCAAACATTTCAAGTTATGTAAGTTTTAGTGGTATGGTGTTGTTCTGATTATATTGTAAAGTGGGAATCTCAATAGACGGTACATTTTCTGAATCCACCCTATAAAACTGAAAAATCTTGAAAAATGTACTCTTATTTGAACGGTCTTGGATTAACTTGTATTAGCGTATCTATCAATAGAAAATCCTCTCCATTGTTGCGAACATCGCTAAATTTGACTTTTATAAATTCTGATTTTTCTGAGGGTTGTAATATATCTTCTTGTCTGATTGTGTAATGTAAACTGTCTTGTTGGTCTAAATGAGGAAGCCATATTGGGGTTGGCTCAATAATATGTTGCCATTCTCCATTTATGTTTGTAAAGGCGTGGTAGAACATCCACATGGAAGTAGGCCATTGTGTGACATAACCCCATTCTTCTGTGCCATTACCGTCTAAATCACCCTCTTTTATAAAGTCTATGCCTATTGTATTTCCAACGATAAGGTCTTTGACCGTTCCATTTGTTGTGTAAACTCTCCATTCATAGTGACAGCCACCATACGTTCCGTCCTCTTTTGGAGATAGGGAATCAATCGGTTCACATATAAGAGTGTCAACATCTATTCCGTTGAATTTCCCAATTAGAGTGTCACGGTATTGTGCTAAACTATCTGAATCAAGTGAATTATGCGCATTATTGTTATTGCATCCACCCATTATTAGGGTAGAAGCTGTTATTAGAAATAACGGTATAATCCTCATGTTGTTATTTATTGCGAAGAAGATATATAGTTGTTATCTTGTTAAGCATGGTTTGTGGAATCCCATTATTAGCTAAAAAGTTTAGGTATTCTTTTACGTTGATTGGTCTAATTTGGGGAAGAACAGAATCAATATAGGCAGTAACTTTATCTACGACATTTTGGGTCGCACTTATATTTTGTCCTAAGAATCTATTCATTAGTCCCCCATTGGCAGAAAATTTATATGTTTGTGGGTTGGGTAAATTCAAGGCTGATATATATTTATTCAATACTGATAAATATAAACTGTATTCTGTTGGGG